>NZ_JBVJIJ010000010.1:187254-278534 GCF_055586325.1 Dactylosporangium sp. NPDC051087
TTTACCCGCTGGGGGGCCGGGTTTCGGTATTTTCCTAGGATGTCCTACGGGTCGGGGGCGACCTCTGGTGGTTGATCCGTCCCCTGGGGAGGGTCCCTCCGGGACGGGTCTATGGTCGGAGCGTGGCCCGGGTCACCCGCGGGCCGTGCCGCCGAGTGCTGGGGGTCTGACGACCGTGCTGCTGGAACACAGTTTCACCGTGCCCGTCCCGGTCTCGCAGGCCTGGGCGGTGCTGCTGGACATCGAGCGGATCGCCCCGTGCATGCCGGGCGCCGCACTGACCTCGTTCGAGGGCGACGACTTCGCCGGGACCGTCAAGGTCAAGCTCGGCCCGGTGAGCCTGACCTTCAAGGGCAAGGGCCACTTCGTCGAGCGCGACGAGACCGCCCACCGGGTCGTGATCACCGCGAACGGCGCCGACAGCCGGGGCGGCGGCACCGCCGCGGCGAAGGTGACCGCGACCCTGCACGACGAGGGCGACGCCACCCGTGTCGAGGTCGCCACCGACCTCGACGTCACCGGCAAGGCCGCCCAGTTCGGCCGCGGCCTCATCGGCGACGTGAGCGCGAAGCTGATCGGCCAGTTCGCCGACTGCCTCGCCGGCAAGCTCGCCGCGGGCGCGGTGCCAGAAGCCGGTGCGGCGCCAGAGGCCGGTGCGGCGACGCCGGAGCGGGCCGCCGCCGCCACCGTTGTTTCCGGGGAGGGCGCACGGCCGGCGCCGACGGCGCTGTCCGAGGCCTCGGTCTCCGTCGACCCCGGCGAAGGGGTGGAGCCGATCGATCTGCTCGCGGTGACCGGGGTCGGCTCGGTCGTGCGCCGGGCCGTCCCGTATGTCGTCACCGCCGCCGCCAGCTTCGCCGCCGTGTTCGGCATCATCTGGTGGATCAAGCGCCGCTGAGACCTTCCGCCGACCCGCTCCGGCCGGTGCCGGCGGTGCTGACCCCGGATCAGGCGGCGGCGCGGCCTTCGGCGAAGAACGCGGCCACCGCGGCCGCGTCGCCGAGGGCGCTCAAGGGCCGTGCGGCACCGAACGACACGTTCCAGAAGTCACCCTCGCGCGGCGTCCACGGCCCGACGTACGCGTACGGCTCCGCGATCGCCGTGTCGCCCGTGGACACCCCGTAGTTCACCTCGTCGAGTGAGATGCCGACGTCGAAGTGCTCCGGCCACAGCACCGGCGTCGCGTCCGGGGCGAAGCTGCGCAGCGCCGCGTCGCCGGCCGCGAGGGCGCCGAGGATCGTGGCGGCGCCGGTCGGCACGAACCGGTCGCCGGGCTGCGCGCCGGAGTGGTCCTTGTACACCCCCTCGGGCACGCCTGCGTCCAGGCCGGCGGCGGCCGCCAGCTCCGCGTACGTCTGCCCGTCGTACGGGATGCGCCGCCCGCCGACGACGAGCGCGTCAGCCTCGGCCTGCACGTCGGGTGCGGCGACGGTGGCGAAACCGGCCGGGGTGACCCTGAGCCGGATGGTGCCGCTGCGCCGGTACTGGGGGCCGGCGAGCACCAGCTCCGCCAGACCGTGGAAGGAGTTCGTCACCGCTCCATCATGCCCGCCGCGTTGCCCCAGCAGACCGCGCGCAGCCAGTCGTCGCCGAACCCGAGGCGCTGCAGCGCGTCGAGCTGGTGGGCGTACGGGTGAGGGATGTTCGGGAAGTCGCTGCCGAGCAGCACCCGGCCGGCGTGGCCGAGCTCCTCCACCCTGGGGAGGAGCTCCGGCGGGAAACCCGGGAAGAAGGTTGTGAAGACCATCGTCGTGTCGAGCACGACGCTCGCGTACCGGTCGGCGAGGTCCAGGAAACCCTCGTACTCGGGCGCGCCGAAGTGCGCGATGACCGCGACGAGCGCCGGGTGGCGGCGCAGCACCTCGCCGAACGGGCCCGGGCCGGTGTACCCGTTGGCGACGGGACCGGAACCCGCGTGCACGACCACCGGCACGCGCTCCTCCGCGAGGCGGCCCCAGACCGGCTCCAGCAGCGGGTCGTTCGGGTCGTAACCACCGACCTGCAGGTGCACCTTGAAGATGCGGGCGCCGCCGGCGAGCGCCGCGTCGACGATCCCGGGCACCCCCGGCTCGGGGAAGAACGTCGCGCTCGGCACGCAGCCGGGCGTGCGGGCCGCGAAGTCGAGGGTCCAGGTGTTGAGGTCGGCCGCCATGCCGGGCCGGTGCGCGTACGCCAGGGCGGTGAAGTGCCGCACCCCCATGCTCTGCAGGTGCCCGGCGCGTTCGGCGTCGGAGCCGCGGTACCGGATGGGCCACGGCCTCCCGACGAGCGGCCCTCCGGCGTCGAAGTGCGCCCACACCTTGCGCATCATGCGCTCGGGCAGGAAATGCGTGTGCACGTCGAACAGGCCGGGCAGGCCCAGCGCCCGCCAGAACGCGGGGACCTCGTCGTCATCGTTCACACGGATATGTTGAACCTGTCGAGGAGGACCGGCGCGATCAGCATGGATCCGGCGAAGATGGCGACCGTGGTGAAGACGATGCGCAGCACGACCGTCTCGGTCTTGTCGCCGGCGGTCAGGGCCACCGAGTGCGGCAGGCCGATGTTGCGCCACAGCCGCCGGCCGGTCGGGATCGGCCAGAAGATGGGCGAGCCGTGCCGGGTGATCATGTCGCCGGCGAGATGGATGAGCCCGCCGACGCCGACCGCCATGCCGAGCAGCGGGTAGCCGCGGTCACCGGGCAGTCGCTCCCACACGAGGAAGGCGGCCGCGGCGGCGGCCAGGGTCACGACGAGCCAGCCGGCCCGCTCCGCCCACCGCTCGAACAGGCCGCGCAGCGCCATCGCGAACGCGAAGAACAGCACGCCCATCACGGCCCACTTGCCGAACGCCTCGCACAGCGCCAGGGTGCCGTACCCGACGCCGACGTTGAAGATGATCGTGTGCGTCAGCGTGCGGTGCCCGTTGCGGCGGCGCGGGTCGTGCTTGAGCCGGGTGAGCCGGTAGACGCCGAGGGAGAACTTCTCGACCACCTCGGCGAGGAACAGCGTCAGCACCCCGAACGTGTGGGCCACCGTCGCACCGCCCTGCCGGGTGGTGACCCGGCCGGACAGATCCAGGTCCGGCAGGAGCGCGCCGCCGGCGCAGATCGCCGTGCCGACCGCGAGCTGCAACGGCGTCTGGTGGAAGTCGGCCAGCTGGTCCAACGCCAGCGAGCCGGCCAGCCACACGGCCGCCCCGGAAAGCGCATGCGAAGAGCCCATCATGATCGGGACTATTCCATGTGTACCCCCGTTCGTACATAGGAGCTACAGCCGTGAATACGTGCCCGCCACGTCGAAGGTCGTCGCCGTCATCGTCGGCGGCGCGTCCGAGGCCAGGTAGACGGCGGCGAAGGCCACATCGTCGACCCGCTCGGCGTGCGGTGTCCAGGACACGACATTCGCCCGTACACCCGACGCCGCCACCTCACGTGCGACGTGCTGCGTCAGCGCGGTCACCCCGCCGCCGACAGCGCTCGTCGCCGCGTCCGTGCCGAACGGCGCGACGGTCACCACCGAACCGGCCCGCGCCTCGGCCATGCTGGGCACGAACGCCCGCAACGCCTCGTAGGTGCCCGTCAGTCCACTGTCGACACTCACCCGGAAGTCGGCGCCGCCGGCGCCCGCGACGACGAACAGCAGATCGGGCGTGCCGACCTCGTGGATGACCCCCGCGTGCACCGATGCGGTGTCGGCCCCGGTCGACAGGATGCCGACCGCGTCGGCACCCACCCACCGCAGCTCGTCGACCAGGTCCTGCAGCTCGCTCTCGTCGTCGCCGATGACCGCGATCCGGGCGCCCCGCGCGGCCAGCAGCCGGCACACCGCGGCACCGACCCCACCGGCACCGCCGAGGACCACCGCGACCCGGCCCTTGAGCTCGGTTCGGTACATGCCAGACCAGCCTCTCGTCGTCGGCGGGGCACCGCGCCGTCCGGCGGCGCCCCGCTGCTGCGGTGTGCTCAGCCCCAGCCCTGGCGGTCCGAGGCCGCGGCCCACGGGCCGTGGTGGTGCCCCCAGTGCCGCCGCCCCCACGGCGCGCCACCCGACGCCGCCGCCCAGCGCCGCCAGCGGGCGTGCTTGAAGACGCTCAGCACCAGGAAGAACAGCGGGATCGCGGGCCAGAAGAAGTGCGCGCCGGACAGCGCCCACAACCCGGTCAGCGCCACCGCGATCACGGCCACGAACGCGCCGTGCCGGGCCAGGTGCCGCCTGCCCTGCCGGAGGAACTCCGCCTGCGTCTCCGGCAGCTCGAACAGCCCGCGCCGTCCGCCTTCCGGCAGGTCGGCGGTCAGCGGCGGCAGCTCGTCGCGGAACTTCGCCGCGTAGACCTGCGCGAGCCGCTCCTCACCCTCCTCCAGCGTCAGCCGTCCCTCGGTCATCCCGGCCCGCACCATGCTGGCGTACTGCTCGCGCTCCTTGTCGGAGGCTCGCACCCGATCGCCGGCCATCTCGGCCTCCCTTCCTTGTTGACTCACAGCCTGCCGACCGGCGGCGGCGAGCGCGTCGCACCTGTGTCGTGTCGTGGTGTACTGCGCGGGTCGCACCCCGGCGCCCCGTGTACGACCCAGGGAGTACACCCCCGTGGCACTTGAAGGCGACGCCGCAGGTCCCGGCCCTGCACTACCTTGGCGTCTGTGAGACGACGACCGCCGTGGACCCGGGAGCTGCGCGAGGCGCGCGACGCCCGGCATGCCGCGCGCCTCGCGCGCCGCATGCAGTCCATGCAGCGGCACGAACGCCGGCGGTGGAGCGGCCCGCACCCGGTCGGGATCGTCGTGATGATGGCCCTGGTCCAGGTCCTCGGCACCCGCGCCGCCGCCTACGGTTCGACCGGCACCGAGGTCCTCGACCGCACCGGCTATCTGCTGCTGGTCGCCGGCCCGCTCGCCCTGCTCGTCCGCGAGCGCTGGCCGCTGGTGTCGCTGATCGGGGCGCTGGTGCCGACCGCGGCCTACTTCAGTCTCGGCTATCCCGACGGCCCGGGGTTCGTCGCCGCGATCGTGGCCATGTTCACCGCCCTCGCCTCCGGCTACCGCTGGCTGACCTGGGCAGCCGTCGCCGCCGCGTTCTCCGTCTTCGCGGTGCTGGTCCGGGGCGAGGAGTCCGCGTCACGCGTGATCCTCATCGGGGTGTGGTGCCTCGTCATCGCGGGGTTCGGCGAGGCCGCCCGGGTCCGCGGCATGCGGTATTCGCAGATGGCCCGCGACTGGTCGGCGCAGCAGCAGGTGGCCCGCGCCGAGGAGGAGAAGGCGCGCGTCGAGCAGGAGCGCCGCCAGGCCAGCGACGAGCGCCTGCTGATCGCCCGCGAGCTGCACGACGTCATCGGCCACCACCTGTCCCTCATCAACGTCCAGGCGGGCGTCGGCCTGCACCTCATGGACGAGCAGCCCGAGCAGGCCAGGGTGGCGCTCACCGCCATCAAGCACGCCAGCGCCGAGGCCCTGCGCGAGACCCGCTCCGTCCTCGCCGGCCTCAATCCCGGCGAGGCGGCGCCGCGGACCCCCGCACCGGGCCTGCGCGACCTGGACCGCCTCGTCGAGGAGGCCCGCGCCGTCGGCCTGCCCGTCACCGTCGACACGGCCGGCACCCCGGCGCCGCTGCCACCGCAGGTGGACCGGGCCGCGTTCCGCATCGTGCAGGAGGCCCTCACCAACGTCCGCCGCCACGCCGGCCCGGGCGCCGCCGCGACGATCGTGGTCGGCCACGCCCCGGGCGAGCTCACCCTCCTCATCACCGACGACGGCCACGGCACCGCCGCCACCGACCTGGACGCCACCCGGCCACCCGCCCACGGCCCGGGAAACCCTGCCGATGGAGAGCTCTCCGCCGCAGCAAGACCCGGCCCCACGCCGCCGGCCCCCGGCGCCCCCACGCCGACGCCCGGTGCCACGCAGACGGCGGGCACCGCGCCGGCGGCCGGAGGGACGGGAGCCGGAGGGTCGAGGGCTGGAGAGCCGGCGGCCGGAGGGTCGAGGGCAGGAGGGTCGTGGGCTGGAGAGCCGGCGGCCGGAGGCGGGCCCGGGTGGCACGGCGGCTCCGCACCGATGCCCGGAGCCGCACCGATGCCCGGAGCCGCACCGATGTCCGGAGCGGTGCCGAAGGCCGGTGCGGTGCCGAAGGCCGATGCCTCGACGGCCGGCGCCGCGCCGGAAGGTGGCGCCGCACCGAGGACCGGCGGCGCCACCACGGGCGGCAACGGGATCGCCGGGATGCGGCACCGGGCGGCGGCGTTCGGCGGCGTGGTCGAGGCTGGCCCGCGCCCGGGTGGCGGCTTCGAGGTCCGTGCCAGGATTCCCGTTCGCCGGGACGGCCCGGACCGCCCCGAGCCGCAGGACCGCCACGCGCCGCCCGGGGACGGTCAGGACCGTCACACGCCGCCCGGGGACGGTCAGGACCGTCACACGCCGCCCAGGGACGGTCAGGATCGTCACCGGCCGGGGGAGCGTCGGGATCGCAAGCAGCACCAGGACCGCTCCGAGGCGGAGCAGTGATCAGCGCCGCCCTGAGCCACGTGGGTGCCTCGCGCTGCGGAATCGACTCGGATCGAGGGGGCGCCTCGAGCTGGGGAATTGCCCAGGGCCGCGGGTCTGCTCCGGCTGTGGGGTCGCCTCGGATCGTTGATACGCCCAGGGCTGTGGGACCGTCATGACCTGCGAGATCGCCTCGGGTTACCGGGCCGTCCCGGGTCGCCGGGTCGCCTTGAGCTGGCATGTCGTCTTGGGTTGCCAGGTCGTCTCGGGTTGCCGGGTGACCACCAGTCGTGGGAGTGCCCCGGCTCATGGGGTCGCATCGCGCCGCGGAGCTGCCTCAGGCCGTGGAATTGCCCAGGGCTGCGCACTGCCGTGGGCTGCAGGGTCGCCTCGGTTCGCCGGGTCGCTCCGGTTCGCCGGGTCGTCCCGGGTTGCCGGGTCGTCCCGGGTTGCGGCAACTGCGCGGGGCGGCGGGGCTCTTGTGAGCTGCGAAGCCGCCCCAGGGCGTGCGGTCGCGGCCTGGTCGTGGGGGCGCCTCGCGGCGCGGACGGGGCCGAGGCGGTGCGGCTCGCCTGGAGATGCGCGCATTGCCTCGGTCGTGGGGACGTCTCGCGGCGCGGACACCGCCCCGGCCGCGGGGGCGCCTCACGGTGCGGGCATTGCCCTGGCCGTAGGTTCGCCCGGAGGTGTGGGGGCGGTCGGGGCAGCGGGATGTTCCGGGTTGCGGGATCGTCGTGGGCTGCGGGGACGCTCAGGGGCGAGCGTCCGTGGTGGTCGTCGCGGGCCGCGGGAACGCCGGGAGCGTCCCGGCAGTGGCACGGCGGGCAGCGGAGATGTCCATGGGGTGCGGCCAGGTGGTGGCGCGTGCCGGGTGGGCGGGAGGAGTGCGGGTGATCAGGGTCTTGCTGGCCGATGACCAGGCGTTGGTGCGGGCCGGGTTCCGGGCGTTGCTCGACGCGCAGGCCGACATCGAGGTCGTGGGGGAGGCGGCGGACGGGGCCGAGGCGGTGCGGCTCGCGGTGCAGACGTTGCCCGACGTGGTGCTGATGGACATCAGGATGCCGGTGCTCGACGGGCTGGAGGCGACGCGGCGGATCGCGGCCGACGCGCGGCTCGGGCAGGTGAGGATCGTGATTCTGACGACGTTCGACCTGGACGAGTACGTGTTCGAGTCGCTGCGGGTGGGTGCCAGCGGGTTCCTGGTGAAGGACACCGAGCCGGTCGATCTGCTGCGGGGGGTGCGGGCGGTCGCCGCGGGGGACGCGCTGCTGTCGCCGGGCGTGACGCGGCGGCTGATCGAGGAGTTCGCGAGCCGGTCGCGGGCGCCGCTCGCGCCGATGTCCCTGGCGGTGCTGACGGACCGGGAGCGGGAGGTGATGGCGCTCGTCGGGGCGGGACTGTCCAATGAGGACATCGCGACGAGGCTGTTCGTGAGTCCGGCCACGGCCAAGACGCACGTCAGCCGGGCGATGATCAAGCTGGGGGCGCGGGACCGGGCGCAGCTGGTCGTGTTCGCGTACGAGGCGGGGCTGGTGCGGCCGGGGTGGCTGGGATAGGTGCTGTCAGATGCCGTTGCGGGCGATGACCTGCTGATACCAGTCGGCGCTGGCCTTGCGCCGGCGCTGCTGGGTGGCGTAGTCCACGTGGATGATGCCCCAGCGCTGGGAGTAGCCCTCGGCCCATTCGAAATTGTCCAGCAGTGACCACACGTGGTAGCCCTCCAGGCGGACGCCTTCGCTGATCGCGCGGTGGGCGGCGGTGAGGTGGTCCCGCAGGAGGGTGATCCGGTCCTGGTCGTCGACCGGTTCGAGGGACGGCATGCCGTTCTCGGTGATGGTGAGCGGGACGTCGCCGTAGTCGCGCCTGATGCGGGTGAGCAGGTCGTAGAGGCCCTGCGGGTACACCTCCTGCCAGGTCGCCTGGGTCGTCGGGTGCTTCTGGACGCGGGCGCCCTTGGCGGTGACGTAGGCGGGGTTGTAGTACTGCACGCCGAGCAGGTCGCTCTTCGCGCCGATGACCGCCAGGTCGCCGTCCTGGAGCGCGGCGCGGAACGGTGCCCCGGCGGCCTGCGTGGCCAGCCAGTCGTCCGGGTAGCGGCCGAGCAGCACGGGGTCGAGCCAGCGCCGGTTCTCCTCGGCGTCGGCGATGACCGCCTGGCGGCGGGCGGCGTCGGAGTCCTCCGCCGGGTACGCGGGGGACAGGTTGAGCGCGATCCCGATGCGGCCCTTGCGGCCGGTGGCCCGGAACGCCTGCACGGCGAGGCCGTGGCCGAGGAGCAGGTGGTGGCCGGCGACGTTGGCGATCCGGCGGTCGCGGACGCCGGGTGCGTGGATGCCCGCGGTGTACCCGACCTCGACGACGGTCTTCGGCTCGTTGACGGTGAGCCAGGTCTGCACCTTGTCGCCGAGGGAGTAGCAGACGGCGGAGGCGTAGTCGGCGAACCATTTGGCGCAGTCGCGCCGCTCCCAGCCGCCGGCCTCCTGCAACGCCTGCGGGGTGTCCCAGTGGAACAGGGTCACGACCGGGGTGATGTCACGGGCGAGGAGGCCGTCGACGAGCCGGTGGTAGAAGTCGAGGCCCTTCGCGTTGACGGTGCCGCGGCCGGTCGGCAGCACCCTCGGCCAGGAGATGGAGAAGCGGTAGCTCTTCAGGCCGAGGCCGCGCATGAGGTCGAGATCCTCGTAGCTGCGGTGGTAGTGGTCGGCGGCCACGTCGCCGGTGCCGCCGTCGCGGGTACGGCCGGCGGTGTGGCTGAACACGTCCCACACCGACGGGCCCCGGCCGTCCGCCGTCGCGCCGCCCTCCACCTGGTACGCCGACGTCGCCGCGCCCCAGGCGAAGCCCTCCGGGAAGACGAGCCCGGCGGGCGCGGTGCCGGCCGGCGCGGTGGTGGTGGCGGTGGGCGCGGGACGGCGCCGTGGCGAGCAGCCGGCGGTCACCGCGCCGGCGGCGGCCAGGGTGAGCACGTGACGCCGTCGCATCCCGCCAACGTAGCGCGCCCCCGCACCCCCCAAGGCACGACGAAGGCCGCCCCCGCGACAAGGCGAAGCGAGGACGGCCGGAGGGGCGGAGCTCAGTCAGCGAGGGCGACGAGGCCCTGCGCCCACCGGAAGTACTTGTTGGTGCCCAGGTCACGGACGGTCTTGATGCCGAAGGCGGCCTGCAGCTTCTCGGCGTCGGCCTCGGTGACGCCGGCGATCGCGGTGACGGGGGCGTCCGCGATCTCCTGGGCGCTCTTGCCTTCCCATTCCTTCATCAGCTTCTTTTCCAGGCCCAGCATGAGGTTGCTCCTTCTCGATCGGTCGAACGCGGAACGAACACGGAACAGTGTGGGAAACCTGCGGAATGCTACCCAGCCCTCTCGCTTGCCACACTAGCCGTGTCGCGGAGATGATCGGTTGATGACCAGCCAATGGGGGCTGACGGTGCCGCTCGCCGGTGTGCCGTTGCCCGAGCACGCGGGGTTGCTGCAGGCACTGCCGGATCTGGGGTTCACGGACGTCTGGACCAGCGAGGTCTCCGGCACGGACGCGTTCACGCCCCTGGCGCTGGCGTCGGTGTGGTCGCCGCGGCTGCGGCTGGGCACCGCGATCGTCCCCGTGTTCACACGCGGTCCCGCGCTGATCGCCATGCAGGCCGCGGCCCTGGCGGAGGCGGCGCCGGGACGGGTCGCGCTCGGCATCGGCGCGTCGTCGCCGGTCGTCGTCGGCGACTGGAACGCGGTGCCGTTCGAGCGGCCGTTCGAGCGCAGCCGTGACGTGCTGCGCTTCCTGCGCGCCGCGCTGTCCGGCGAGGTCGTCGACGGTGCGTTCGACACGTTCCAGGTCAGGCGCTTCCGCCTCGAGCGGCCGCCGGCCCTGCCGCCGAAGCTCCTGCTCGCCGCGCTCCGCCCGAAGATGCTCCGCCTGGCGGCGGCCGAGGCCGACGGGACCGTGCTCAACTGGCTGTCCGTCGAGGACGTGGCGACGGTCAGGCGCGAGCTGGCCGGGGCGGCGGACGGGTTCGAGGTGGCGGCCCGCATCTTCGTCTGCCCGACGGAGGACGAGACCGCCGCGCGGGAGACCGCCCGCAGGCTCATCGCCGCGTATCTGACCGTGCCCGCGTATGCCGCCTTCCACCGCTGGCTCGGCCGCGGCGAGGTGCTCAAGACGATGTGGGACGCGTGGGCCGCCAAGGACCGCAAGGGGGCGCTCGCGGCGATCCCCGACGAGGTCGTCGACGCGCTGATCGTGCACGGCAGCCCGCAGCGGTGCCGGGAGCACGTCCAGCGGTACGCGGACGCGGGCGTCACCACCCCGGTCATGGCGCTGCTGCCGACGCCGGAGCTCACCGCCGGCGGTCCCGAGGTGCTGCTGGACACGATACGGACGCTGGGGGCGCGGTAGTGGACATCGACGGGAAGATCGTCGTCATCACCGGGGCCGCCGGCGGGATCGGCGCCGCCATGGCCCACCGGTTCGCCGCCGAGGGCGCGGCCAGGCTGGTCCTCGCCGACCTCGACGGCGACGCCGCCGCCGAACTGGCGGGGAACGTGGCCGGGGACACCACCGCGGTCGCCGTCGACGTCACGGACGAGGGGCAGGTCGCCGAGCTCGTCGCGGAGACCGAGGAGCGCTACGGCCGCATCGACCTGTTCTGCGCCAACGCCGGCATCACCAGCGGCCAGGGCCTGGAGGCGTCCGCGGAGACCTGGGCGCGCACCTGGGCCGTCAACGTCCTGTCGCACGTGTACTCCGCCCGCGCCGTCCTGCCCGGCATGCTGGAGCGAGGCGGGGGCTACCTGCTGCACACCTGCTCCGCGGCCGGGCTGCTGACCGCCGTCGGGGACGCGCCGTACGCGGTGACCAAGCACGCGGCGGTGTCGTTCGCGGAGTGGCTGTCCATCACGTACGGCGCGAAGGGCGTCAAGGTCAGCGCCCTGTGCCCGCAGGGCGTGGACACCCCGATGCTGCAGGAGGGGCTCGCCGCCGGGCACATCGGCGCGAAGGTCACCGCCGCCGGGGGAGCGGTCCTGTCCGCGGAGTCGGTCGCCGGGTCCGTCGTCGAGGGCCTCGCCGCCGAGCGGTTCCTGATCCTGCCGCACCCCGAGGTCCAGAAGTACTACCTGCACCGGGCGAGCGACACCGACCGCTGGCTGGCCGGCATGCGCGGCCTGGCCGCCAGCCTCGAGTCGCCAGACGACAGCCCCGAAGCATGAGGCGGCCCGACGTCCTCAGCGATGCCCTCGACGTCGTCGCGCCGTTCGTACGGCAGCAGTCCGGCCGCTCGATCATCGGCATCTGCGGTCCTCCCGCCGCCGGCAAGTCGACGCTGTCCACGGCCCTCGCCGCGGCCCTCGACAGCAGCGTCGCCGTGCCGATGGACGGCTTCCACCTGTCCAACGTGGAGCTCGACCGGCTCGGCCTGGCCGACCGCAAGGGCGCCCCGGAGACGTTCGACGCGGCCGGGTTCGTGCACCTGCTGCGGCGGCTCAGGGCCGCGGACCACCTGGTGTACGCCCCGAGCTACAGCCGCACCCTGCACGAGTCGATCGGTGGCGTGATCCCCGTGCCGGTCGGCACCCGGGTCGTCGTCGTGGAGGGCAACTACCTGCTGCTCGACGAAGGCCCGTGGGCGGGCGTCCGGGAGCTGCTGGACCTGGCGCTGTACCTGGACGCCCCCGACGACCTGCGGCAGGACTCGCTCGTGCGCCGCCAGCTGGCGAAGGGACTCGGCCTGCACGATGCCCACGACTGGGTGGAGCGCAGCGACGAGCGCAACGCGGCGGTCATCGCCGGCACGCGGGACCGCGCCGACCTCATCCTGACCCGAGGCCCGGCTTAAGTTCCTGAAGGACCGCGCCGGCTGGGACAGGGCCATGGCGAAGTTCCGCGCCCGGTCCCCGCGTACCTCTACGTCACCGCCGACCGCGCCCTGCCCGAGGGCATCGGCAGCATCGACACCCACCCCGAGAGCATCAAGCACTGGCAGGGGCAGAGCACCTCGGCCTATCTCCAGAACAGCGGGCGCGGGTCGAGTGTCCACAGCAGACGGCGCCAGAACCCCCGCCTGGCGCGCAGCTCGTCGACGTAGGCGACGGCCTGCGCGGCGGCCCGGGCGGCCTGCTCCTCGCCCGGTCCGCCGCCGGTCGCCGCGGCGACCGGCGCGGCGCCGCGCCCGCCCTTCGGCCCGCGGGAGGCCGGCGGTGCGGGGACGGGGGCCGGTGCCGCGAACGCGACCGCGTTGACGAGCGCGGCGAGGTCGTCGACCGGTGGCGTGGCGGAGCGGATCGTGACCTGGGTGCCGCCCCCGGTCTTCGCGCGGGGCTTCGAGTGCGCCCGCCCGGTGGCCGCGGTCGCCGCGTAGTGGGCCACCTCCGACGCCGTCAGGTGCGGCGGCGCGGGCCGCCCGGCGAGCCGCAGGCCGGTCAGGACCTCCGCCCAGGCCGCCTCGATGCGCTGGTGCGGGGTGCCCTGCCCGAGCCGCCGGCGACGCCGGGTGCGTTTCGCCAGCGGTACCACCGCCGCGAACGCCGACAGGAGCAGCAATACCGCGCCGGCGGACACCGCGACCACGACCGGCGTGCCCGGGCCCTGCGGCGATCCGTCGCCGGCCGGTGCCGTGGTGGGCTTCGCGGACGGCGGGACGGCGGAGCCCGACGGGGCCGGCACCGTCTCCGGCGGCGGCTGCGACGCGGGCGGCTTCGGCCGGAAGTCGTCCTCGGTCGGGCGCTGGACCGTGTCGGCCTTCGGCATCGGGTCGAACGGCTCCCATACGCCGTTGAACAGCACCTCCGGCCACGCGACGGCGTCGCCGCCGTGCACCTCGTTGCGGCCGGCGTCGACGCGGAAGCCCACGGCGAGCCGGGTCGGCAGGCCCATCAGCCGGGCGAGGACCGCGAACGCCGCCGCGAACTGCTCGGAGGTGCCCTTCTGCCCGCCGGCCTGTTTGGGACCGAACAGGAAGTACTCGACGTTGGGGTAGGCGTGGCCGCTGGGGGCGTCGCCGACGACCTTGTAGTGCTCCGACAGCCAGCCGACGATCGCGAACGCCCGCTGGTACGGCGACGACACGCCCTCCCCGAGGTGCTGGGCGAGCTGCGCGATCGAGTCGGGGACCTTGCCGGGCAGCGCCAGGTGCCGGGCGACGGCGTCGGTGTTGGGGACGTCGGCGACCTGCATCGCGTTCTCGTCGGGGCGGTGCGCGCGGGACACGACGCTGTACTCGAGGCCGCTGCGCAGCCCGTCGGACAGGATCATGGTGCCGTCGGTGGTGTCGACGGCGACCCGGACGCCGTTGACCTCCTCCGGCGTGGCCATCCCCGGCAGCAGCCGCCCGTCGAGGTCGGCGATCCGGAACGTCTGCCGGATCTGCGGGTCGGTGAGGACGGGCCGGGCGGCGAGCACCCGGCCGGCGTTGCGGTAGGTGGCGCCGACCCGCCAGGTGACGCCGTCGTAGTCGTTGAGGACGGCGAGCCGGATCGGCGGCGGCGCGTCGGTGCCGGTCACCTCGACGTCGAACAGGTGCTGGTCGTGGTTGAGCGCCCAGCCGGACAACCGGACCAGCGGGCTCTCGTCGAGCGAGTCGAGCTGGGGCGGGGTGACCATGTTGCGCGGCTCGGCGGGGCTGGTGCCGACCTTCGCCGCGACGCTCGGGCCGAGCAGCTGCGACAGCGCGACGATCGCGGCGAGACCGGCGACGGCGCCGGCACCCACCCGCAGCCGCAGCGTCCGGCGCTGCTCGGCGCTGAGCTTCTGGCCGGTGTCCGTCTCCGCGGGCGGCGGCCGGTTGGACACGATCAGCCCGAGCGCCGCGAACCCCGAGAACGCCAGGGGCACCCAGCCGGCCGCCGTGCCGTTGGGGCCGACGAGGTACAGCGCGCCGCCGAACAGGACCGTCGGCGGGGCGTACGACAGCAGCACCCGGTGGTAGCGCACCCCGAGCTCACCGGCGGCGAGACCGGCGAGCCAGGTCAGGATCACCGGCAGCAGGACCGTGTCCGGCTCCGGCTCGATCGGGATCAGGGCCAGCAGCAGCCGCGGGATGCTGTTGCGCAGCGCCTCCCGCAGCGCCGGGAGGTCACCGGCGACGCCGGCCGCGGCGGCCGACACCCGCATGGCGATCACGACGGCGGCGGCCAGGCCGAGGACGCTCAGCGGGGCCGCGGTCCAGGCCGGCAGCCGGCGCGCGGCGAGGCTGACGCCGACGGACCCGGCGGCGGCGCCCGCCATCAGCTGCAGCAGCAGCGGCCCGTGATAGATCGGGGACAGCGCGAACGCGGCCATGACCAGCATGCCGAGCAACGCGACCGCGATCAGCAGCCGTCTCACCATGCGCCGACCCCGTCCCACGCGGCGGCGAAGTCGGCGCCGTCGGCGGCGGTGAGGACCTGCAGGCCCGGAAGGGCCGTGGGGACCTCCCCCTCGGCGGTGCCGAACGCGCCGGCGATCAGCGACGGGTACGCCCCCCGCAACGTCCCCACCCGGCCCAGGTCGGCCACGCCGCCGGCCCCGGTGAGGTAGACGAGGGTGTCACCGGCGCGGCTGGTCCGCAGCTGCGCCACCGTCGGCGAGAGCCCGTCGGTCGCCCCCAGCGTCGCCTCGGCGAGCACGTCCAGGTAGCCGCGGGTGTCCTTGCCGCCCGCGTGCGCCCCGCCGGCCAGCCGCAACGCCACCGGCAGCTCCTCGCGGAACGCGGCCATCACGATCGACGCCGCCGCCTCGCACGCGGACTCGAAGTGCGCGGACTGCCCGGAGCGGTCGGCGTCGGGGTAGGCGGCGAGCCGGTCGTCGAGCAGCACGACGAGCCGCGGCAGGCTGGTGTCGAGGTGCTCGCGGACCATCAGCTCGCCGATCCGCGCGGTGGTGCGCCAGTGCACGTGCCGCAGCTCGTCGCCGACCACGTATTCGCGCAGCGTGTCGAACGTGATGCTGCCGTGCGGCACCCGGTCGACCCGCCCGTCGAGGGAGCGCATCACCCCGGTCGGCACGGCGGTCAGGTGGTGCACGGTGGGATACACCCACACCTTGCTGACCCCGCCGTAGCCGCGGGCCAGGGTCAGCAGCCCGAGCGGGTCGCGCCGCACCACCCGCAGCGGCCCGACCTCGACGACGCCGCGGCGGGCGGTCGGCACCGGATAGCTGGCGGTGGTGGTGCCGCCGGCCTTGAGCCGCAGCAGCGGCACCGGCACGGTCGCCGGGCCGCACCGGTCGTGGGCGATGAGCGTCGCGCCCCGCAGGCGGCTGCTGTTGCCGACGGTGAGCGTCACGGTGCTCGACTCGCCGCGCATGACCCGGTCGGGGTCGACGGCGCGGGTCACGGTCAGCCGCGGCCGCCACCACACATACGCGAACCCGAGGAGCACGGCGGCGACGGCGGCCGTGCCGACGACGGTGAGCTGCGCATACTGGAACGCGAACCCCACGGCGAGCAGCACCGGCGCGGCCACGCACAGGCCGATGCCCCGAGACGTCAGCCGCATCGTCAGACCGGCGCGGGCGTGGCCGCCGGCACCGGCACGGGCACCGCGTCGAGCACCTCGCGGACGACGTCGCCGGGCGCGACACCGCGGACCTGCGCGTCGGGGGACAGCAGCAGCCGGTGCGCGAAGACCGCCTCGGCGAGGGCCTTGAGGTCCTCCGGCACGACATAGCCGCGGCCGTCGATGAGCGCATACGCCGACGCGGCCCGGGTCAGCGCGATGACGCCACGGGGGCTGACCCCGACCCGCACCCGCGGGTGGGCGCGGGTCGCGTTGCCCAGCCGGACCGCGTAACCGAGCAGCGGGTCGGCGATGTGCACCCGCCGGGCCAGCCGGACCAGCTGCGCCACCACCGCGGTGTCGGTGACCGGGTCGAGGGCCTCGGGCGAGCGGGTCACGGCGCCGCGCAGCACCTCGATCTCGACGGCCTCGCTCGGATAGCCGACGGCGAGCTTCATCAGGAACCGGTCGAGCTGCGCCTCGGGCAGCCGGTAGGTGCCGTCCATCTCGATCGGGTTCTGCGTGGCGACGACGAGGAACGGCCTGGGCACCGCGTGCCGGACGCCGTCGACGGTGACATACCGCTCCTCCATGACCTCCAGCAGCGCCGACTGCGTCTTCGGCGACGCCCGGTTGATCTCGTCGGCGATGACGATGTTGGCGAAGACCGGCCCGGGGTGGAACTCGAAGCCGCGGGTCGCCTGGTTGAAGATCGTGACCCCGGTGACGTCGGACGGCAGCAGGTCGGGCGTGAACTGGATGCGCCGCCACTGCCCCTGCACGCTGGCCGCGATGGCCCGCGCCAGGGTGGTCTTGCCGACGCCGGGCACGTCCTCGAGCAGGACGTGCCCCTCGGCGAGCAGCGCGGTCATCGTCAGCCGGATCACCTGCTGCTTGCCGAGCACGATCGACTCGACGTTGCGGGCGAGCCGGCCGACCAGGTCCGCCGACGCCGCGATCTCCTCGGCGCTCGGCGGACCCGCCTCGAACTGCTGCGGGACGGGCTGGGACCCCGTGGGTGGTTCGGGTGTGCTCACTGTGCTCCTGCCGGACGTGCTCAACACTGCTTCAGCGGGCCGGTGCCGTTCGGCAGATCGAACCACGCGTACGGGATATAGTTCTCGCCCTTGAAGTTGATTTTGATCCAGACGGCGCTCTGCTTGCCGCCCCAGGGTTTCGCGTTGACGCTCGACCCGTTGGTCTGGCAGATCGCGGTGTAGCTGTCGGGAGCGTAGACGTCGCCGACGGACGTGCCGTTCTGGGTCGCCGTCCGGTAGACCCAGATGCCGCCGTTGGACGCGCCGTGCCCGCAGTAGCTGGTGTCGCCGCAGACCACGGTGCCGCGATAGGCCGGGGTGGACAGCGAACCGGTGCCGTTGGCCGTCATCCCCGCCGCGTTGGTGACCGTGACCGTGTAGTCGTAGGCGGTGCCGGGCCACAGCCCGCCCATGGTCAGCGAGCCGGCGCACGCGTTTTCCACCGCGCCGACGCCGGCGACGTCGAGCCGGCACTTCGCGGGCGCGCCGCCGCCGTCGGTCGCGGTGAACGCGACCGTGATCGACTGCAGCGCGGCACGGCTGTTGGCCGTGTCCACCCGCATCGTCGGCGCGGCGAGGGTGCTGGCCGCGCCGTTCGCCGCGGCGCCCTCGCCGGCCTTGTTGACCGCCTTGATCACCAGCGTGACCCGCTCGTTGTCGCCGAAGCCGCCGAACTCCTTCGACAGCCCGGTGCCCAGGTCCTGCTGGACGCCGTTGACGGTGGCCCGGTAGCCGGTGATCGGCGCGCCGTTGTCCTCCGCGGCACGCCACGCGGCCACGATCGTGCCGCGCTTGGTCGCGACGGCGCGGACGGTCAGCCCGCCGGGCGCGCCCGGCTTCGTGAACGGCACCACCGACGCGCTCAGCGGCGACTGGCCGGAGCTGGCGCCGATGTCGTTGATCGAGGCGACCCGGAACGCGACCTGCGTGCCATAGGGCAGCTCGCCGGCCGGCACCTTGAACGTCGGCTGCGCGGACTCGAACGTCTTCGACTCGTCCCCGGACACGGTCGTGATCGTGTACCGGACGATCTTGTGCCCCTGCCCGTTGGCGGCCGGCCACGTGACCGTGACGGTGCCGTCGGGGTTGGCGACCGCCGCGACGCTCACCGGCGCGTCGGGCACCTGCGACGTCGGCGTGACCGGGTTGGCCGCCTTCTTCGGCCCGTTGCCCTTCGCGTTGACCGCGTAGACGGTGAACTTGTAGGACTGCCCGTTGGTCAGGCCCGTGATGTCCAGCGCCCGCTGGCTCGCGCCGACCTCGTGCTGCTTGCCGTCGCCCTCGACCACGTATTTCGTCACGGCGTTGCCGTTGGCGGGCGCGGCGGTCCAGGTGACCCGCGCCGAGGCGTTGCCGGGCGTCGCCGTCACCCGCGGCGGCGCGCCGGGCGGGCCGACCGGCGGCTTCGCCGGGGGCGGCGGGGGCGGCACCGGCGGGGCCTCGCCGCCGACGACGTCGTTGTTGTACTTGTCGACGACCTGCACGTGGTGCTTGGAGTCCACGACCCGCGCGGTCGAGCCGCCGGGCGCGTTGATGAACATGCGGTCCTCGCGGACCTCGATCTCCAGGGCCTTGCCGCCGGCCTTGATCTGGATCGTGTCGAGCGCCTTGCCGGAGGCGTCCAGCACATAGACGGTGCCGGTGGCGTCGTCGGCGCAGTAGAAGCGACCGGACCAGGCCACGCACGGCTGCAGCTTCGGGCTCTCGCCGGGCACGGTGAAGTCGCTGACCGTGTCACCGTTGACGACATAGACGTGCCGGTCGTCCACCACGGTGACGGGCACGTCGCCGCCGACGGTGCGCTGCGGCATCGCGCCGTTGCCGGCCAGGCGCAGCGGCACCTTCTTGAGCGCCTCGCCGCGCAGCGTGGTCAGCGTCGTCGCGGTCTTGTCCAGCACGGCGACGCCGGTGTCCAGGATGGACAGCGCCAGGTCGTGGTTGGGGTCGGCGACGCTCACGGTCTTGACCTTCGTGGGGTCGGACGCGAGCCCGCCGCCCTGGCCGCCACCGCTGCTGGGCTTCTTCGTCGAGGCCGGCTTCACCGCCACGACGGTGCCCTCCGACGGCACCAGCAGCCACAGCCGCCCGGTGTCGTCGAACGTGCCGCCGGAGATCCCGGGCGGGAACGTCACCGTCTCGCCGACCGGCAGCAGTGTCGCCGGGTCGAGCTGGCGGACCTGCCCCTGCACGGTGTCGACGATGAACGCGACGTCGTCGTGCACGGCGACCGTGACGCCGAGCCCGGGCGTCGCCTGGGTCGTCGCGCCGAGCGTCAGGCTGGTCAGGTCCAGCACGCTGATCTTGCCCGTGTTGAGGTCCCGCAGGATCACGAACCGGTCGCTCTGGGTCACCTGCATGGTGTGGCCCTGCGCGTCGGTGATCTTCGTGCGGGTGTCGACCTTGCCGGTGACGCCGTTGACCCGCGCCACCTCGCCCTTGTCGTTGCTCCACAGCCACGAGCTGACGTCATAGCTGGCCACCGCGTTGTTGGCGGCGCCGGTGCCGAACAGCGTCAGCCCGAGGACGGCGATCAGGCCCACGACGGTGCCGAGCGTGACCAGTCCGCCGCCCTTGCGCGAACGAAAGCTCACCATGCGGCCCCCTCCCCGAAACCGGCGCCCATCATATTCCTGTCGATGTGTGGTGCACACCCGGCGTGTCTAGATCAGTTCGCATTGTTATTTGCGCTGCGTGCAGGCCAGATCCGACAGCGCGACGCTGTCCGTGCCATAGACGGCGGCAACCGTGAAGCAGTAGTCGAGCTTCGGGTTGAGGCCGTTGAGGGTGTACGTGGTGGCGCCCGCGGCGAGCACCTGGAGCTGCCGCAGCGCGCCCTGCTGGCCGCCGGCGACGATGAACGGCACCGATCCCTTCGACGGATCGGTCCACGTCAGTGTGATGGACGTCTTGTCGTCGCGCAGCTTCAGCGCGGCGGGCGCCTTCGGGTTCGCCGCGCCCGTGGCGCTCGGCCCCGGCGTCACGCTCGCGCCGCTCCCGGGGGCGGCCCCGCCCTCCTGCCGCGCCGCGGGCGGGTCGGGGCGGGCGGCGATGAACGACACCACCGCCGCGGTGACCCCGCCGAGCACCGCCACGACCAGGATCACCAGCAGCGCGACGAACGGCGACCGCCGCCGCGGCACGTCCTGCACCGGCAGCGGCGGCACGAACCGCTCCACGACCGCCCCGCCGCTCATGGGATACGCGCCGCCGTTCATCGGATACGCCCCACCGCTCGTGGGATACGCACCGCCGCTCGTCGGGTCCGCGCCGCCGCTGACGGGATACGCGGCGGCACCGCTCGTCGGGTCGGCGTAGGCGGAGTCGGCGGCGAAGGCAGGGGCGGGGGCAGCGGCGGGGGCGAAGGCCGGTGGCGGGGAGACGGGCGCGGGCCGTTGCCAGGACTGCGGCTCCGGGCGCTGCAGCACGCCCTGGTCCACCTCCTGCCAGCCCGCGTGGGGCGGGTCGTCATGGTCGTCGTGCTCGTCCGGTCGCCACAGCGGCGCCTGTACGGGCTGCGCCGGCCAGACATCGCCGGCGCGTGGCTCCGGGTGGAAGACGGGCCGCTCGTCCCGCTGCTCGTCCCGTTGTTCGTCTTGTTGTTCAAGGGGCCAGGCGGCCGGCCGCGCGGTGCTGGTGCCCGTCGGCGCGGACAGCGGCTCGAACGGGGCCGGCGCCGACTGGTGCGGCGCGTGGAAGGCCCCCGCCGGCTCCGGCAGTCCCAGATACCGCCGGGCCGCCCGCACGCTCGGGTGGTCCTCGCCGAGCGCGGCCGGCCCGAGCCTGGCCAGCTGCCCGTAGCGGCGCTTCGCCTCGTACACGTTGCCGAGCTCGTCGGCGATGCGGGCCAGCTCGTAGGAGAGCGCGAGCATCACCGCGTGCCCGTCGCCGAGGCGGTGGTAGCCGGCCGCGAGCCCTTCCTCCAGGACCCGCCGGGCGTCGCTGAGCTCGCCCAGGTCGGTGTGGAACTTCGCGAGCACGCAGGTCGCGGCGAGCACGTCGGGATCGTCGCCGGCCAGGGTCCCGGTCGCCGCGTCGAGGGCCTGGTCGAGCAGGGCGAACGCGCCCCGCACGTCGCCCTGCGCCGCTACCGCGCGGGCACCCTGCACGGCGTTGGCGAGCTGTGCGGACGAGGACACGCCGCTACTCTGCCCTGTCGCGGGCCCCCGGCGCCACCCCGGTGCAGCGCGCCTGATCGATACTTGACGGCATGGCAGATCAACCGCTGAGCCCGCTGCCCGGAGCCCGTGAGGCGCGCGACCCGTCCCGCGCCATCAAACGCGGCCCGAGCCGGGTGCCGCCGGAGGTCGTCGCGGCCAACCAGCGGGAGCGACTCTTCGACGCCGTCGTGCACACCGTCGCCAGCAAGGGCTACGCCAGCGCGACGGTCAGCGACATCTGCCGTGCCGCCGGGGTGACCCGGCCCGCGTTCTACGCGCTGTTCGCCGGCAAGGACGACGCCTTGATCGCCACGTACCGGCACGGCACCGACCTCCTGCTGCACCTGATGGAGTCCGCGTACCGCGCGGAGCCCGCCTGGCGCGACGGTGCCCGGGCCGCGCTGCGCGTGCTGCTCCAGGTCCTGGCGGAGCTGCCGGCGTTCGCCACCACGGCGGTCGTCGAGATCGACGCCGCCGGGCCCCTGGCCAGGGCCGAGCGCGCCGCGCTGCTGCGCCGCTTCGACCGGTTCTTCAGCGAGGCGCCGAGCGCCGGTGACCTGCCCATGCCGGAGGAGCTCGTCGAGACGGTCGTCGGCGGCATCTACGCGACGATCTACCGCTACGTCGCCGCCGGCCGGGTCGAGCAGCTCCCGGCGCTGCTGCCGATGCTCGCGTACTACACGCTGGTGCCGTTCGTGGGCCGCGAGGAGGCGGCGAGCGAGCTGACGATCCCGGTCCCCGACGGCCCGTCCGGCTGCCGTCTCACCGACCCGTGACAGCCTCGGCGGCGGCCGGCCCGACGACGCCTCCGGCGGCGTCGACAGCGCGCTGACGGCGGCGCCAGGAGGCGCTGAAAGGCGCTGACGGCGGCGTGGGAGGCCCCGCCGAGGAGGGCGCTGACGACGGCGCCAGGAGGCGCGCTGAGAGGGTGCGCCGGCCGGGCGCTGAGGGGCGGGCCCGGCAGCGCGCCATGTCAGGCGGCCCGCCATGTCAGACCCCGCGCGGGGTCAGGCAGCGCGGGTCAGGCGGTGCGCGGGGTCAGGCGGTGCGCGGGGTCAGGCGGTGCGCGGGGTCAGGCGGTGCGCGGGGTCAGGCGGTGCGCGGGGTCAGGCGGCCCGGCAGCGACGACGGCTGGTGCGGCACGCGGGGCGCGGCGGGGGAGCGCAGCAGGCCCGCCCGGAACGCGCCCGGCGCCTGGCCGGTCTCGCGGCCGAAGAACCGGCCGAAGTTCGTCGGCTCGTCGAAGCCGAGCCGGCGGCCGACCTCCGCGACCGGCAGTGCGCTGGTCGCGAGGAGTCGTTTGGCCTCCAGGGCGATCCGCTCGTCGACGAGCTGCTTCGCGCTGCGCCCGGTCACCGCGAGGCTGGCCCGGGTCAGTGTCCGCACGGAGCAGCCCAGCCGCTCGGCATGGTCCTCGACCCGCCGGTGCGTGACGTCGCGCTCGATCTCGGCGCGGAGCTGGTCGACGAGCGCGGCGGCGGGGCCGGTGCGCGGCGGCGGCGCGAGGGCGACGATGCGCATCAGCAGGACCGCGACCTGGTGCGCGAGCAGGGTCCGGCTCAGCTCCCCGCCGTCGCTGCGGGCCCGGTCGACCGCGATCTGCGCGATCTCCGCGACGATCGCCTCCTCGTCCTCGCCGGCCGGCTGCCAGCAGGCGGGCGTGGTCGGGTCGGCGACGTAACGCACGGGCAGTGGCGGCAGGGCCGGCAGCGTCGAGGGCGGGAAGGCCAGGACGGTCGCGTCGAAGCCGGCCTGGCCGCCGAACTGGTGCACCTGGCCCGGGCGGCCCCACAGCAGGGTGCCCGGCCGGCACGGGTGGGTCACGAAGTCCAGCGTGTGGGTGCCCTGCCCGGTGCTGGCGAGGATGACCACGTGGTCCTGGGCACGCTGCGGGCCCGGGTGTGCGGGCAGGTCACTGAGCCGCGCCGCATCGACGGCCGCGGTCGGTGAAGCCCTGAGAAGCACCATGACCTGCACGACTGTACCCAAGCCCGGCCACGGGCTCCAGACCCCTCAGGACACGCTGATCCCGGCGACGGCGAGCTCTTCGAGGCGGACCTGTTCGAACGCGGCACCGATCTCGACGAGGCGGTCCGGGTCGACGGCGTCGCGCAGCGCGGGGAGCACCGACGTCTCCTCCTCCTCGACGTGGTGGCCGACGGCGGCGATGAAGTCGTCGAGCCTGGTGCCGAACGACTCGTCGGCGGGACCCATCCGCTGCAGGTCGTGGAGCATCCGCTCGGCCTCGTGGTGCTCGTCGGCGCCGTGGTGTTCCATCTCTGCCGGCAGCGACGGGTACACCTGCAGCTCCTCGGCGTGACTGTGCGCGGTCAGCCGGGCGGCGATCTCGTCGAGCAGCAGCTGGCGGTCGCCCGCGCCGGCCCTGAGCCGGTCGAAGAGCTGCTCCATGATCCGGTGGTCGTTCATGATCAGCGTGACGGCGTCGGTTGCCATGACTCCCCCTGTCGTCGCGGTCACCATTCAGCGTGCACCGCTACCCGGTAGCAAGAGGGGCTAAACGGTCAAAACGCACCTTGCGCGTGCGGCGGCGGCGCTCCCGGTCGATGATCGAAGCATGAGGTCGTGGCTGTATATCCCCGATATCCGAAATGTCGGAAGCAGCGAGGCGGACGCGCTCGTCGTCGACCTCGAACGCGCCGGCGATCCCGCCGCGGTGGGGAAGTGGGTCGCGGAGCTGGCCCGCCCGGCCGTCTGGGCCCGGCTGGACGGCGCCGACGCGGGGTGGCAGGCCGTGCGGACCGTGGTCTCGCCCGCCCTCGCCGGCGTCTGCGTCGCCGCTCGGTCGGCCAGCGAGGTCGCCGCCCTCGGCGCCGTCATCGCCGAGGCGGAGGAGACCGCCCGCCTGCCGGTCGGGCGGATCGCGGTCGTCCCGCGCCTGGAGACCGCCGCCGCCGTGCTGCAGGCCCCGGAGATCGCCCGCGCGCCCAGGGTCGCCCGCCTCCAGCTCGCCGAGGGGCCGCTGACCCGGCAGCTCGGGGTCGAGCCGGGCGAGGACGAGCGCGAGCTGCTGTGGGCCCGGTCGATGGTCGTGATGGCCGCGGCGGCCGCCGGTCTGGCGCCGCCGATCGCCACGTCGTGCCCCGCCGGGACCGACGGCGAATCGTCGGCCCGCGCCCTGCGCAGGCTCGGCTTCCGTGGCCGGACGTGCCTGGACGAGGCGCAGGTGCGGATCGCGAACAACGTATTCGCAAACGCATCCACATTGGCATGAGATTATGTGGCTCATGACAAACGATCACCCTTTGTGCTGTCGACAATGCGCTGGGTGAGTATTTCCGTACCGTAAAAACCCCGAAACGTCGGTGTTGCGCCGGGCGTCCCGGGAGCAGGCCATATCCAGGCGGTGGCAGCCGTTAGGGTCCGTATGGGTTCATGGACACCGGCCCAACGGATGAGGAAAAAAGAGGCGTTCGTCGCTGCACGGACGACGTCGGTATTGACACCGATCGGCCGAGCTGTGATTGTGCTCAACGTCATGCGCCTGCTTGTCAGGACTGACCCGTATTGTCAATCTCGGATGCCTGCGGGGACTCTTCGTGACCCAAAGCCAGAGCACGTCGTCACTGCCCGTTCCCCGGCAGGAGCGCGACCCTCGGCTGAGTCCCGATCGTCGCCCGACCCGCCACGCCGCCCCCGCGACCGCGCCGCAGCGCGAACCGCAGGGCCGGCGCGAGCGGCCCGGGCGGCGCATCATCGACCAGCTCCGCCTCATCGTCGCCCTGCCACTCGTCGCCGTCGTGGTGTTCGCCGGCATCGCCCTGGTGACCACCGTCCAGCAGGTGAACCGCAGCCGGCAGCTGCAGGACCTCTCGGCGCTCGCCTCCGACGCCGGCGGTCTGGCCCACGCGCTGCAGCGCGAGCGGGCCGCGGCCGTCAACGTGCTGCTCAACCCGGCATCGGCGCAGCTCGAGGCGTTTTCGTCACAGGTGATGATCACCGACGACAACATCGACGCGTACCGCGAGAGCCGCGAGGGCGTCAGTGAGGTGCCCGACGTGGTCCGCCGCGTCGACGACAACCTCGCCGCCATGGGCAGCCTGCGCAAACAGGTCCGCGAGGACCAGCGCGCGTCGGTGTCCGGTATCGCGTTCAGCTACCGCATCCTGATCGCCGACCTGCTGTCCTACCGGGAGTCGGTGGCCCGCTCCGGAGCCCCGACCGAGCTCGCCGACCAGATCCGCGCCGCGGCCGCCCTGTCCCGCGCGGCGGAGGCCCTCGGCCAGCAGCAGGCGGCCGTGCTGCGCGCCGTCGCCGCGGGCGAGCTGACCCCCGCGCTCCAGCAGGAGATCACCGCGACCCGCACGAGCTTCGTCGAGTCGACGGTCCAGTTCAACGACCTCGCCCCGGCGCAGTGGCGCAGCTGGTACGAGCAGGCCAGCACCGGCGAGCAGGTCATCGCCGCGCAGCGGCTGCAGGACCAGGTCAACCGCACCCGCCCCGGCCAGCAGGTCGCCCTGGACACCGGCGGCTGGATCAACGCGATGTCGGGCTGGTCGGGCCTGCTGTTCGAGGTACAGCAGAAGATCGACGACGAGATCGAGGCGAAGGTCGGTGACCTGCGCGACGAGCAGATGACCCAGGCCGGGTTCCAGATCGCCGGCGTCGCCCTGGTGCTGCTCATCGCCATCGTCCTGACCGGTGTCGTGGCCCGCCGGATCACCCGGCGCCTGCGCGCCCTGCACGACGCGGCCCGTGAGGTCGCCTACGACCAGCTGCCCGCGGTCGTCTCCGAGCTGCGCGCCGCGGCGCCCGGCACGGTCGACCCCGACGAGGTCGCGGACCGCGCGTCGGCGAAGCTCGTCGTCGGCGGCGCGGACGAGGTCGCCGACGTGGCGCAGGCCTTCCGCGCGGTCCACCGCGAGGCGGTCCGCATCGCCGGTGAGCAGGCCGTCATGCGCTCCAACGTCGCCGAGATCTTCGTCCACCTGTCGCGCCGCGAGCAGCGACTGGTCGACGCGGTCCTGGCCCAGGTCGACCGGGTCGAGCGCGACGAGACCGACCCGGACCGGCTCCAGCAGCTGTACCAGCTGGACCACCTGGCCACCCGGATGGCCCGGATCAACCTGAGCCTGCTCGTCCTCGGTGGCTCCGGCGCGGCCCGCGTCCGCCGCGAGGACGCCCCGATGGGCAAGGTCCTGCAGGCCGCCATCTCGCAGATCGAGCACTACACCCGGGTCCGCTTCGGCAGCGTCGACGACGACGTCGCGGTCGTCGCCGAGGCCGTCGACGAGATCGTGCACCTGCTCGCCGAGCTGCTGGACAACGCGACCGGCTACTCGCCGCCGGAGTCCGAGGTGTGGGTCACCGGCCGGGCGCTCGGCGACCGGATCATCCTGCAGATCGTCGACGAGGGCGTGGGGCTCGCGCCGTCCCGCCGCGCGCAGCTCAACGAGCTGCTCGCCCAGCCGCCGGCGATCGACATCGCCGCCGTGCGTGCCATGGGTCTCACCGTGGTCGGGCACATCGCCGCCCGGTACCAGATCGAGGTGCAGCTGCGGCCCGGCCAGCACGGCGGCACGCTCGCCGAGGTGGTCATCCCCAAGGACGTGTTCCGGCCGATCATGGCCTCGGAGCGGGGGCCGCAGCTCCCGCCGGCGATCAGCGCGGGCGTACCGGCCGGGTACGCCGCGGCCGGCGGCGGCAACGGTGGCAACGGCGGCGGCCCCGCCCGCCCGGTCGTCGCGGAGCTGTTCACGCCGGCACCGCGGACCGCGCCGCCGAGCCTGTTCGACGTGCCGACCCAGGAGTTCCGGGTCGCCACCCCGAGCCAGGACCACGCCCGCCAGGAGCCCGTGCAGCAGGAGTACGCGCAGGTGGTGCAGGAGTTCGCTCCGGCACCGCGGGACAACCGCACCGCGACGGCGATGCCGCCGGGGCCGGGCGCCTGGCCGCCGCTGCCGGAGCCGGACGTGCCGTCGATCCTCGCCGACGCCGACGACTCGATCGAGCTGCCGATCTTCCAGTCGGTCAACGGCTGGTTCCGCACGGAGACGCCGGTCGAGCTGGCCGTCCCCAGCGGGTACTCGGCCCCGCCGGTGCCAGTAGCCGCTCCCGCCGAGCCGCAGAACTGGGAGTCCAGCGCGGACGCCGGCTGGCGGGCGGCCCAGGAGGCGGCCACCCCTGACGTCAGTTCGGTCACCGCGTCGGGCCTTCCGGTCCGCGCGCCGCAGCGGCACCTGGTGCCCGGTGCGGCCGCACCGTCGCAGGCGGACCGCTCCGCACCGCGTCGCGACCCCTCCAAGGTCGCCGCCGCGATGTCCGCCTATGCCCGCGGTGTGGCCGGTCGACGGCCGGCCGGCTCCTGACGCACGAAGAACAGCAAGAGAGGACCATTTCTGTGACCGACCCGAGTAATCTCGGTTGGCTGCTGGACAACTTTGCGAGCCGCACCCCCGACGTCAGCCACGCGCTGGCGATCTCCACCGACGGGCTGGTCCTGGCGCACACCCGCGCCCTGCCCCGCGACCGGGCCGACCAGCTGGCCGCGACCGGCAGCGGTCTCGTCGCGCTGCTCGCCGGCGCGGCGCGGTTCTTCGAGGCGGGCAGCGTCATCTCCAACGTCACGCAGCTCGACGGCGGCTTCATGTTCTGCATGGCGTTCAGCGACGGCGCCTCGCTGCTGGTGCTGGCCTCGCCGCACGCCGACGTCGGCAAGGTGTCCTACGAGATGACCGAACTGGCCAACCGTATCGGCGACGCCCTGTCGCCGTCGGTGCGTGGGGCGCCGGCATGACGGCGCCGGGACGCGGCCGGCCGACCGCAGTCAAGATCATCATTGCGGGCGGGTTCGGCGCCGGCAAGACCACCCTCGTCGGGTCCATCTCGGAGATCCCTCCGGTGACGACCGAGGCCGTGATGACCGCGGCCAGCCTCGGGCACGACGACGCCACCCTCGTGCCGGAAAAGGGCAGCACCACCGTCGCCATGGACTTCGGCCGGATCACGCTGTACCAGGACCTCGTGCTCTACCTGTTCGGCACGCCCGGGCAGAAGCGGTTCTGGTTCATGTGGGACGAGCTGTGCCGCGGCGCGATCGGAGCCGTGGTCATCGCCGACACGCGGCGCCTCGCCGACTGCTTCGGCGCCATCGACTTCTTCGACAACCGGCGGCTGCCGTACGTCATCGCGGTCAACCACTTCGAGGGCGCGTCCAAGTACCACCTCGAGGACGTCCGCGAGGCCCTCGCCGTGAGCCGCGGCGTACCGATGATCAACGCCGATGTCCGCTCCCGGGCGTCGGCCAAGGAGATCCTGGTCGCCGTCACCGAGCACGCGCTCGCGCAGCGCACCGGCGCCCGCCGCTGAACCACCGGTGAACTTCCCCCATGTCACCGAGCTTCACAACCGCGAACGCACAGACACATAGGAGAACCATGCAACGACGATCGCTGGTCAGTGCGGTGCTCGCCGCCGGACTGCTGGTCGCAGCCGCCGGCTGCGCCGAATCTGACGCGAAGTCCTCCAACGGCGCCGCAGCCTCCACCCTGAAGATCGGGTTCCTCGGTTCCCTCTCCGGCACCTACCAGGCGGTCGGCACCGACCTGAAGGCCGGTTTCGAGCTGTACCTGGCGACGCACGACAACAAGCTCGGCGGTCACCCGATCGACCTGAAGATCGCCGACGAGGGCGACGGCGCGCCGACCGCCGTGCCCGCCGCGACGAAGCTCATCAAGGACGACAAGGTCGTCGCGCTCACCGGCATCGTCGGCGGTGGCTCGGTCGCGGCCGTCGCGCCGCTGCTCGCCGAGGCGAAGATCCCGCTGATCGGGTCCAACGGCCGTCCGGAGCTCAAGGACCTCAGCGGCGTGTGGACGACGAGCTTCATGTCCACCGACGCGGGCCAGGCCATCGCGCAGTACATCAAGGACAAGGTCCAGGGCCCGGTCTACGCGATCGGCCCGGACTACCAGGGTGGCTACGATCAGGTCGGCGGCTTCACCACCGAGTTCACGAAGCTCGGCGGCACGCTCGTCAACGGCAAGGCGACCTGGACGCCGTTCCCGCAGACCACGAACTTCCTGCCGTTCTTCAGCCAGATCAAGGCGAGCAACGCCAAGGCGATCTACACGTTCTACGCCGGCAAGGCCGCGATCGACTTCGTGAAGCAGTACGCGCAGTCCGACGCCAAGGACATCCCGCTGTACTCCGCGGGCTTCCTCACCGAGGGCACGGTCCTGCAGGCGCAGGGCGACGCCGCGAAGAACATCCTCAACGTGTGCAACTACTCGCCCGACCTCGACAACGAGGAGAACCGCAAGTTCGTCGCGGCGTGGCGGCAGAAGCACCCGGACGTGACCCCGACCGAGTACGCGATGGCGTCCTACGACGCGGCCGCCGTCCTCGACCGGGCGATCGCCGCGGCCGGCGACAACCCGACCCCCGAGTCGATCAACGCCGCCGTCGGCAAGCTCGGCCAGATCTCCTCGCCGCGCGGCAACTGGCAGTTCGGCCCGAAGACGCACTCGCCGATCCAGAAGTGGTACCTGCGGCAGGTGCGCAACGACGGCCGGGCCCTCGCCAACGTGATGGTGCAGGACCTCGCGACGGTCGGTTCCTGACCGAGTTGGACGCATACCTGATCCCGGCGGTCGACGGCGTGGCCTACGGCCTGCTGCTGTTCGTCGTCGCCGCCGGGCTCACCCTCGCCTTCGGCGTCGGTGACGTGCTCAACCTCGCCCACGGCACGCTGTTCGCCTTCGGCGCCTACGCGGCGGCGAAGGTCAGCGACGGCTCGTGGTCCTCGCTCGCGATCGCGGTGCTCGTCGGCACCGCGGCCGCGGCGGGTGGCGGCGCGATCCTGTCGGCGCTGCTCGTGCCGCTCGCCGGGCGCGGCCACCTCGCCCAGGCGCTGCTCACGTTCGGGGTCGCGCTCGTCGTCGGCGACCTGCTCGTCGCCGTCTTCAGCCACGACGAGCTGCCCGTCACCGTCCCGAAGAGCCTGGACCGGCCGGTCGACATCGCCGGGCACTCGTATCCCGGGTACCGGCTCGCCTTCATCGGCGTCGCCGCGCTGATCGCGGTCGTGCTGTACCTCGTCGTCGCCCGCACCCGGGTCGGCAGCCTGGTGCGCGCCACCGTCGACGACCGCGACATGGTCGCCACGCTGGGCGTCAACCCGTTCATGGTCCGCACCGGCATCCTGGCCGCGGGCGGCGCCCTCGCCGGGCTGGCCGGCGCGCTCGGCGCCCCGATCATCGGGCCCGGCCCGCGTACCGCCGACCTGGTCCTGCTGCTGTCGCTGGTCGTCGTCGTGCTCGGCGGCATGGGCTCCATCGGCGGCGCGCTCGTCGCGGCGATCGCGGTCGGGGAGATCCAGACCGTCGGGGTGACCGCGGCCCCCACGATCGCCCCGTTCATCCTCTTCGGCGCCATGGCGCTCGTCCTCGCGGCCCGCGCCCGTGGCCTGCTGCCGTCCGGGCGGACCGCCTCATGACCTTCCTCAAGCGCCTCGCGCCGCTGGGTTTCCCGGCGCTGATCGTCGTGCTGCTGCCCCTCGCGTGGGTCCTCGACGAATACGCCACCAAGACGCTCACCCGGATCCTCGTCATCGGGCTGCTCGCCGTCAGCGTCGCGCTGCTCACCGGTGTCGCGGGCCTGCCGACGCTCGGGCAGACCGCGCCGTACCTCGTCGGCGCCTACACCGCCGCGACCCTCGTGCGGCACGACGTGTCGATCGGCGTCGTGCAGCTGCTCGCGGCCGCCGCGGCCGGGGCGTTGTTCGCGCTGGTCACCGCGCCGCTCGTGGTCTACGCGCGGGGCGTCGTGGTGCTCATGATCACCCTGGCGCTCGGCGAGCTGACCTCGATCGTCGCCGGACGGTGGAAGGGCGTCACCAACGGCACCGACGGCATGCTCGCCTTCGCGTCGCCCGCCCCGCTGCCGGGCCTGGTCACGTTGAGCACCGACCGGGCCACGTACCTCTACGTCCTCACCGTCGTCGCGGTGCTCGTCGGGATCGTGCTGCTGGTGCTGCGCTCACCGGCCGGGGCGATGCTGCGGGCCGCCCGCGACGGCGAGCACCGGATGCGGGCCAGCGGGCACCCCGTCGCCGGCTACCTCACCGTCGCCTACGTCGCCGCCGGTGCCCTCGCCGGCTCGGCGGGCGCGCTGCTGGTCACCGTCGAGCGGTACGTCTCGCCCGGCGACGGCGGCTTCGACGTCTCCGCCCTCGTCCTGCTCGCGGTCGTCATCGGCGGCGCCACGTCGCTCGTCGGCGCGCTGCTCGGCGCGGGGCTCGTCGTCGCGACCCGGGACTGGCTCACCGGCACCGACGAACGCCTGACCGGGCACGCGCCGCTGGTGCTCGGCACCCTGTTCATCCTCTGCGTGTACCTCCTGCCCAGGGGCCTGCTAGGAAAGCGGTCGGCGCATGAGTGAGCTTCTGGAGATCGAAGGGCTCGGTCGCCGGTACGGTGACCTCGCCGCGCTGGACGACGTCACCCTGCGGCTGGCGCCCGGCGACCGGGTCGGGCTGATCGGCCCGAACGGCGCCGGCAAGTCCACGCTGCTCAACCTCGTCGCCGGGTCGCTGCGCCCGACCGCGGGCCGGATCCGCTTCGACGGCCGCGACGTGACCCGGCTCGCGCCGGCCCGCCGGGCCCGGCTCGGGATCGGCCGCACCCACCAGCACCCGGCCGTGTGGTCGAGCCTGCCGGCCGTGGACAACGTGCTCGTCGCCGCGCGCCGCCCGTGGGGGCGGCTGCGCGCCGGCCGGGTCAAGGCCCGCGAGCACGCCCGGGAGCTGCTCGACGGCGTCGGGCTGCACGACGTGGACCAGACCCTGGCGGGTGCGCTGTCGCACGGGCAGCGCCGGCAGCTCGAGCTGGCGATGGCCCTGGCCGGGGAGCCGCGCCTGCTGCTGCTCGACGAGCCCGCCGCGGGCCTCGCCCCGCCGGAGGTCGAGGTCCTCGCGTCGCTGCTGGCGTCGCTGCCGCTCACCGTCGCGATCCTGCTGGTCGAGCACCACCTCGACCTGGTCTACGGCTTCGCCGACCGGATCACCGTGCTGCACTCCGGGCGGCACGTGCACACCGGCACCGTCCCGGAGACCCGCTCCTCGCCCGAGGTGGCGGCGGCCTACGCGGGAGTCGCGCCATGACGCTCACGATCGAGGGCCTGCATTCCGGGTACGGCGGCGGCACCGTCCTGCACGGCGTCGACCTGGTCGTCCCGGAGGGCGCGGCCCTTGCGGTGCTCGGGATGAACGGCGCCGGCAAGACCACCCTCGTGCACACCATCGCCGGCCTGGTGAAGGCCCGCTCCGGCAGCATCCGGCTGGACGGCACGCAGCTCGCCGGCCGGCCCGCGCACCGGATCGCCCGGGCCGGTGTCGCGCTGGTGCCGCAGGGCCGCCGCGTCTTCGCCAGCCTCACCGTCGCCGAGCATCTCGCACTGTCCGGGCGCAAGGGGGAGTGGAGCCGGCAGCGGGTCCTGGGACTCCTGCCGCGGCTCGGCGAGCGGCTCACCCACAAGGGAAACCAGCTGTCCGGCGGCGAGGCGCAGATGCTCGCGATCGCCCGGGCGCTGCTGACCCAGCCGCGGCTGCTGCTGCTCGACGAGCCGTGCGAGGGCCTCGCCGTCGACCTCGCCGCCCGGGTACGGGCCGTCGTGGCCGAACTGACCCGCACGGGGCTGACCGTGCTGCTGGTGGAGCAGCAGCCCGAACACGCGCGTGCCGTCACCGAACGGCTCGTCCAGCTGGAGAACGGCACCCTGACGACGAGGAGCGACGCCCCGAGCGCGGCATGACCCGCCGTCACCGGTAAGCAACCGTGAACGTCTCACGTGCACCCGGTGCCCGCCGAACTGGCAGGTATGGCAACAATCCGGCGTCCCGCACCGTGGCAGCTCTGGATCGCGTGCGGGACGCTCGTGATCGTCGTCTACTACGCGCTCCCGGCCGGTAGTGTCCAGCGCGCGCTGCTCTACCCGGCCCTGTCCGCCGCCTGCGTCCTGGCCGTCCTCATCGGGATCCGGCGCAACGAACCGGTCCGGGCGTCGGTCTGGTACTGCGTCGCGGCCGGGGTCGGGATGTGGTCCGTCGGCGACTTCGTGTGGGTCTACCGCTACTACGCGCTGGGTGACGAGACCTTCCCGTCGTATGCGGACATCTTCTACCTCGGCGGGATCCCCGTCCTGGCCGCCGGCATCTTCATCCTGATCAAGGGCCGGGTCTCCGGCAGGGACCGCGCCGGTCTGCAGGACGCGCTCATCATCTCCACCGGTCTGGCGCTGCTGACCTGGACGTTCATGATGCGCCCGATCGCCGAGGACCACTCGATCGGGTTCCTCGCGCGCATCGTCTCGCTCGGTGCGCCCGCCGGTGACCTGTTGCTGCTGTCGATGCTGCTGAGGCTGATGACCAGTCCCGGCGGGCGCGGTGCCAGCTACCGGTTCCTCGTCGGCGGGTTCTGCCTCAACCTCGGCACCGACGTGCTGTACAGCGTCGTCAACACGATCGCCGTCTACGACGGCGGCGCGATGGACGCCGGGTGGATGGCCTCCTACGTGCTGTTCGGCGCCGCCGCGCTGCACCCGTCGATGCGGTCGCTGTCGGAGGTGGCCCCCGACCGGGCCGAACGCTTCCACCGCCAGCGCATCGGGGTGCTCGCCACCACGTCGCTGCTGGCGCCCGCGATGCTCGTCTACGACGGGCTCACCGATCCCGCCGACGTCGACTGGAAGGCGATCAGCGCCGGCTCCGTCGTGCTGTTCCTGCTGGTGGTGGCCCGGATGTCCGGTCTGGTGGCGCAGGTGCGCGACCAGGCGGCGCAGCTGGAGGCGCTCGCCCACAACGACGGCCTGACCGGTGTGCCCAACCGCCGGGCCTGGGACATGGAGCTGCAGCGGGAGATGGCCAAGGCCCGCCGCAGCGGCGCCGAGATCTGCGTCGCGCTGCTGGACCTCGACCACTTCAAGCGTTTCAACGACACCCACGGCCACCAGGCCGGCGACCGGCTGCTCAAGGAGGCGTCCGCCGCGTGGCGGTCGCTGCTGCGCCCCGGCGACACCCTGGCCCGCTACGGCGGCGAGGAGTTCGGCGTGCTCCTCGTCGGCGCCGCCCCGCACGAGGCGGCGCGGGTCCTGGACCGGCTGCGTGGGGTGACCCCGAGCGGGCAGACGTTCTCCGCGGGCCTGGTCCGGTGGGACGCCGTGGAGGCCGCGGACGAGGTCGTCGGCCGCGCCGACGAGGCGCTCTACCACGCCAAACACAACGGCCGGAACCGTGTTCACCTGGCGGACGCGACGCCGACGACCAGGGACACCAGGATTCTCGCCTGATCTTCGTTTCGGCGTTGTTGCAAGCTCTTGGCAACAACGCCGGATCGGCAATAAGCTCCAGGGCATGCCTGCGGTAGCCATGCACATCTCCAACGGGATCATCGACAACCAGATCGCGTTGCTGTTCGCCGGCATCGCCCTCGCCGGTCTCGCCCTGTGCTTCGTCCAGGGCCGCCGGGAGCTCGACGACCGGCTCGTGCCGATGGCCGGCCTGGTCGCGGCGTTCATCTTCGCCGTGCAGATGCTCAACTTCCAGGTCCTGCCCGGGGTCAGCGGCCACCTGCTCGGCGGCACCCTCGCCGCCGTCCTCGTCGGGCCCTATCTCGGCGCGATCTGCGTCACGATCGTCCTCGTCGTGCAGGCCCTGATCTTCAGCGACGGCGGCGTCACCGCGCTCGGCCTCAACGTCACCAACATGGCGCTGCTCGGCACCGCCGCCGGCTACCTGGTCGTCGCCGGCCTGCTGCGGGTCCTGCCCCGGCGCACGTGGACGCTGACCGCGACCGCCGTCGTCGCCTGCGTCGTGTCGGTCACCGTCGCCTCGCAGGGCTTCGTCCTGCAGTACTACCTCGGCGGCGCCGTCGACGTCGGCCGCTCCCTCGGCGGGATCGCCGCCGCCATGGCCGGCACGCACGTGCTGATCGGCCTCGGCGAGGGCATCATCACCGCGCTCACCGTCACCTACGTGGCGAAGGTCCGCCCCGACCTCGTCTACGCCGTGCGCAACCTGCAGCGTCGTCCGGTCACCACTGAGGCGGTCTCGGTATGAAGAAGTCATCCTGGTTCATCCTCAGCGGGCTGATCGCCGCGCTGCTGCTCGCCGGCGTGGTCAGCAACTTCGCCTCCGGCCACCCCGACGGCCTCGACTCGGTGGCCCGCGAGGGCTGCACCTTCGACGCCCACGACAACATCACCGGCGGCACCTGCATGGCCCAGGGCGAGACCGGCAACCAGACCGAGGACAGCCCACTGTCCGGGTACGGGCTGCGCGGCGTCGGCAACGACTTCCTCTCCACCGGGCTGTCCGGCGTGATCGGGGTCGCCGCCACGTTCGCGATCGGCGGCGGCGTCTTCTGGCTGCTGCGCGCCGGGCGCAAGAAGCAGACGGCCTGACGTGGGCGCCGGGCACAGCCACGCGCTCTACGTGCACCGCGACTCGCCCGTACACCGGCTGGCGCCCGAGGTGAAGATCGCCGCCAGTGTCCTGTTCACCGTCGCTGTCGTCGCGACACCGCGGGAGGCCTTCTGGGCGTTCGGCGCCTACCTCGCCGTCATCGTGGCGGTGGCCCTCACCGCCCGGATCGGCCTGGGCCGGCTGGCCCTGCGCTCGCTGATCGAGCTGCCGTTCATCCTGTTCGCGTTCGCGCTGCCGTTCCTCGGCAGCGGCGAGCGGGTCCACTGGCTCGGCATGAGCCTGTCCGTCGACGGCCTCTACGGCACGTGGAACATCCTCGCCAAGGGCACCCTCGGGGTGCTGTCCTCGCTGCTGCTCGCCGGCACCACCACCCCGCGTGACCTGCTGCTCGGCCTCGACCGGCTGCGTTGCCCGGCGATGATCACCTCGATCGCCACGTTCATGCTGCGGTACCTCGACGTCATGGCCGGCGAGGGACGCCGCATGCGGGTCGCGCAGCGCTCCCGTGGCTACGACCCCCGCTACCTGTGGCAGATCAAGGGCTTCGCCAGCGGCATCGGCGCCCTGTTCCTACGCGCGTTCGAGCGCGGCGAGCGCGTCTACCTGGCGATGATCTCCCGCGGCTACGAGGGGCGCATCCCTCTCGCCCTGGCCGGCGGCGGCGCGACCGCCGGGCAGTGGGCGGCCGCCGCCACGGTGCCCGTCGTCGCCGGTGCGATCGCGACGGTAGCGTTGCTGGCGTGACGCCATCCCTGCGGGTGACCGGCCTGCACTTCGCATATCCCGACGGGCACGTGGCGCTGCGCGGCGTCGACCTCACCGTGCCGCAGGGGGAGCGGGTCGCCCTGCTGGGCCCCAACGGTGCCGGCAAGACCACGTTCGTGCTGCACCTCAACGGCATCCACACCGCCACCGCCGGCGGCGTCGAGGTCGGCGGGCTCGCCGTCGACCCCCGCGACCGGGCGGGCCTCAAGGAGGTCCGGCGCCGCGTCGGGATCGTCTTCCAGGACCCCGACGACCAGCTCTTCATGCCGACCGTCGCCGAGGACGTCGCCTTCGGCCCGGCCAACCTCGGCCTGCGCGGCGCCGACCTGGCCGAACGCGTCGACGAGGCCCTCGACGCCGTCGGGATGGCCTTCGCCCGGGACCGGGCGCCGCACCACCTGTCGTTCGGGCAGCGCCGCCGGGTCGCCGTCGCCACCGTCCTCGCCATGCGGCCGGAGATCCTGGTGCTCGACGAGCCGTCGTCCAACCTGGACCCGGCGTCGCGGCGGGAGCTCGCCGCCATCCTGCTGTCGCTGCCGGTGACGCTGCTGATGGTGACCCACGACCTGCCCTACGCGCTGGAGCTGTGCCCGCGCTCGGTCGTCCTCGACGACGGGCGGATCGCCGCGGACGGGCCGACCCGCGACCTGCTCGCCGACGGTGACCTGCTCGAACGGCACCGCCTGGAGCTGCCGTTCGGGTACACCGTGACCGCGTGAAGGTGGCGGCATGAGCGGCCAGCGGAGCGTCTCGGGTCGCTCGTCATGTGACAGTTCTTGGGTCAGGCCGACGCCTGGAGCGTAGCGGAAGGTGGCGGCATGAGCGGCCAGCGGAGCGTCTCGGGTCGCTCGTCATGTGACAGTTTTTGGGTCAGGCCGACGCCTGGAGCGTAGCGGAAGGTGGCGGCACGACCGACTCGGCGCAGTGGACCAGGGTCGACGACGGGCGCTTCCAGGTCGACCTGCTCACCGCCGACTACCAGCGGCACGCGTTCACCCGGCACAGCCACTCGACGTTCGCCATCGGGGTCGTGGTCTGCGGGGTCGAGCAGTTCCACTACCGGGGTGCGCTGCACCGCGCGGGCGTGGGCAGCCTGGCGATCCTGGAGCCGGACGAGCCGCACGACGGTCAGGCCGCCGCCCCGACCGGCTGGGCCTACCGGGTCTTCTACCCGCCCCCGGACCTGCTGTTCGAGGCCACGCCCAGGGCGCACTTCGCCACGGCCGTGGTGCACGACCCGCGGACCGTGCACCTCGTGCGGTCGGCGCACGAGTCGCTGACCTCAGGCCTGGACGCCTTCGCCGCGCACTCGAAGCTGACGTGGGCGCTCTCCGCGGTCGTCCACCGGCACGGGTCCACGGCTGCGGACCCGTCCGGCGTGCCGGTCCTGCCGGTCCGGGATCCGGCGGCGGTGCGGAAGGTCGCCGAGATCCGCGACCGGCTCACCGCCGACCTGCGCTGCGCGCCGACCCTGCGGGAGCTCGCCGCCGGCGTCGACCTGTCCCCGTTCCACATGCTGCGCGTCTTCCGCGAGGCGACCGGCTTCCCGCCGCACACCTGGCTCGTCCTGGAGCGGGTCTGCCGCGCCCGCCACCTCCTGGCCGCCGGTCTCACCCCCGCCCAGGTCGCCAGCAGCGTCGGCTTCGCCGACCAGGCCCACCTCACCCGCTGGTTCAAGCGGGTGACGGGCGTCACCCCGGCCGCCTTCCGCAACTCCGTTCAAGACCCCGGGCGCCGGCACGCGTGACGCTGTCGGCATGAGTCGTCGCGGCTGGATCCTCTTCATCGCCATGTCCGTCGTGTGGGGCGTGCCGTACCTGCTGATCAAGGTCGCCGTCCGCGACATCGGCCCCGCCGAGCTGGTCTTCGTCCGCACCGCCGTCGGCGCGCTCCTGCTGCTGCCCATCGCCCTGTACCGCAAGGAGGTCCGGGCGTCGCTGCGGCCGTGGCTGCCGCTGCTGGCGTACACCGTCGTCGAGGTCGGCATCCCCTGGCTGCTGCTGTCCCATGCCGAGCAGGAGGTCGACAGCGCCCTCACCGGTCTCGTCATCGCGGGCGTCCCGCTGGTCGCCGCCCTCATCGCCCGCGAACGCCTCTCCGGCACGCGGGTCGCGGGCCTGTTGACCGGATTCGCCGGCGTCGGCCTGCTCGTCGGCTTCCACGGTGGTACCGGCGGCGCGATCCCGCTCCTGGAACTCCTCGGCGTGGTCGTCTGCTACGCGACCGGCCCCCTGATCATCGAGCGCTGGCTCTCCGACGTGCCCCGCTACGGCGTCTCGGCCGTCTCCCTGGCCGCGGGCGCGCTGCTCTTCGCCCCGTTCGTGGTGACGGGGCTGCCGGACCTGGCCCGCACGGTGACCCCCGCTCCCGCCCTGGCCGCCGCCGCCCTCGCGGTCGTCTGCACGGCGCTCGCCTTCGTGCTGTTCTTCGCCCTCGTCGCCGAGGTGGGCGGCGTCCGCGCCACCGTGATCACGTTCGTCAACCCGGCCGTCGCGGTCGTCCTCGGCGCCGCCGTCCTGGGCGAGGAGATCACCCCGCTGACGGTCGGCGCGTTCGTGCTGATCCTGGCCGGCTCGTTCCTCGCCACCCGCCGCAGGACCCCGGCGGTCCCGGCCTCCGAACCCGCCCCCGCCTGACCAGGCACTGGTTGAGCCGCACGGGCGTGGTCCGTCTCCGAGCCGCCACCCTGCCGGACCGTGGAGTGCGGTGTGCTGGGACCGGCTCGGCGGGCCCAGGCGGCGGCCGGCTAGCGCGGCCGCCGCTTGCCGGCGTGCAGCAGCATGCAGGTGTACATGAGGGTGTAGAGGCGGCCCTGCATCAGCAGGGGCAGGCGTCCGTGACTGATCGGGCCCCGCCGCGCGGGCGGGGGCCCGGGTTCGGTGCGCACCGCCCGCGGGTCCGCGGGCGGTGCGCCGGCCGCCGCGGGCATCAGTCGGCGAGGATCGCGTACAGCTTGCGGCGCGTCTCGGTCAGGACCTCGAGGGCCTGGGCGCGCTGCTCAGCGGTGCCGTTGAAGCCGACCTGGCGCAGCGCGTCCATGATGCCGAGCGCGGCGTCGCGGAACTCCTGGGCCTGGGAGACGTTCTCGTCGCCGTATTCCTGCCAGGGCGCGTTCTGCGCCGCGGCCTCGGCCTCGGGGCGGCCGGTGTCGGTGAGGACGAAGCGCTTGCGGCCGCCCTGCTCCTCGGCCGTGATGAGGCCCTCGTCCTCCAGGAGCTGCAGCGTCGGGTAGATCGAGCCGGGGCTCGGCCGCCAGATGCCGCCCGTGCGGGTCTCCAGCTCCTGGATCATCTCGTAGCCGTGCATGGGGCGCTCGGCGAGCAGGGCCAGGACGGCGAGGCGCACGTTGGGGCGTCCGCCCCGGCCCGTGCCCTTGCCGCCCCAGCCGCCGCGACCCGCGCCGCGGCCGTGCCCCTGACCCCAGCCGCCGCGGCCACCGGGGCCGCCGCCGGGAGGGAAGGGCGGGATGAAGCCGCCGAAGCCGCGGTGCCAGGCGCCGGCGTCGAAGAGCAGTGCTCCGTGTCGTGATCGCATGATCACTTCTCCAATCGTCGAACGGTCGCCGACCTGTTGCCGACTGTCGTTGATAGTTCGACGATATATCGGGAACCTATCGGCAACAAGGGCCTGCCCGCTACATCCCCATATGTGCGTTACAGGACGATCACCGTCCGCAGGACCGTCCCGGCCTCCATCTCGTGGAACGCCGCCTCGACATCGCCCAGGCCGCCGGTCGCGCTGACGAACCTGTCCAGCGGCAGCCGGCCCTGCAGGTACAGGTCGATCAGCATCGGGAAGTCCCGCGACGGCAGACAGTCGCCGTACCAGCTGGACTTCAGCGCGCCACCGCGGCCGAACACGTCCAGGAACGGCAGGGTGAGCTGCATGTCCGGGCGGGGCACCCCGACGAGCACCACGGTGCCGGCCAGGTCGCGGGCGTTGAACGCCTGCTCGTACACCTGCGGCAGGCCCACCGCCTCGATGACGACGTCGGCGCCGAAGCCGCCGGTCAGCGCCCGCACCGCCGCCACCGGGTCGGTCTCGCGGGAGTTGACGACGTGCGTCGCGCCGAACTCCTGCGCCCACGCGAGCTTCCGTACGTCGACGTCGACCGCGATGACGGTGCTCGCGCCGGCGAGGACCGCGCCGACGATCGCGGCGTCGCCGACCCCGCCGCAGCCGAAGACCGCGACCGAGTCGCCGCGCGAGACGTTGCCGGTGTTGAGCGCCGCGCCGATACCGGCCATGACACCGCAGCCGAGCAGGCCGGCGACGCTCGCCGAGGCGCGCGGGTCGACCTTCGTGCACTGACCGGCGGCGACGAGGGTGTACTTGAGGAACGCGCCGATCCCGAGCGCCGGCGACAGCGGGGTCCCGTCGGCGAGGGTCATCTTCTGCTTCGCGTTGTGGGTGTTGAAGCAGTACCAGGGCCGCCCGCGCAGGCAGGCCCGGCACTGCCCGCAGACGGCCCGCCAGTTGAGGATGACGAAGTCGCCGGGCGCGACGTCGGTGACGCCCGGCCCCACCGCGGAGACGATGCCGGCGGCCTCGTGGCCGAGCAGATAGGGGAAGTCCTCGCCGATGCCGCCTTCGCGGTAGTGCAGGTCGGTGTGGCAGACCCCGCACGCCTGGACCTCCACCACCGCCTCACCGGGGCCGGGATCGGGGACGATGACGGTCTCGAGGCTGACGGGGCGGCCCTTGCCGAGGGCGACGACGCCCTGTGTTTCGATAGGCATACCTCCCGTCCTACCAGAGGAATCCACAGATGACGGACGACCTGCGGCGCATCGCGAAGGAACGCTTCGGCTGGGACCGGCTGCGCGACGAGCAGGTGACGGCGATGCAGGCGCTGATGGCGGGGCGGGACGCCCTGGCCGTGCTGCCGACCGGTGCCGGCAAATCCGCGATCTACCAGGTGCCGGCGCCGCTGCTGCCCGGGCCGACGATCGTCATCTCGCCGCTGCTGGCGCTGCAGCAGGACCAGATCGCGTCGCTGACCGCGCGCAACCAGGCGTCGCTGCAGGCTGTGCGGCTGTCCTCCGCCGAGGGCAAGGCCGAGCGCGAGGAGGCCCTGGAGGCGCTGCGCGCCGGCGACGCCGAGTTCGTTTTCCTGACGCCCGAGCAGTTCGCCGACCCGGCCCGCGTCGCGCAGATCAAGGCGTTGAAGCCGAGCCTCGTCGCGGTCGACGAGGCGCACTGCGTCTCCGCGTGGGGCCACGACTTCCGCCCCGACTACCTGCAGCTCGGGCAGTTCATCCGGGAGCTCGGCCGCCCGCCGATCGTCGCCCTGACCGCCACCGCCTCCCCGCCGGTACGGGAGGACATCGTCGAGCGGCTCGGCATGCGGGACCCGGAGATCGTCGTCACGGGCCTGGACCGGCCGAACCTGTTCCTCGAGTCGGTGCACTGCGCCGACGAGCAGACCAGGTTCCGCCGGCTGCTCGCCCGGCTGAAGGAGTCGACGCCGCCGGGGATCATCTACGCGCCGACCCGCCGGGCGACCGAGGAGCTCGCCGAGCGCCTGGTCGAGGAGGGCATGCCCGCCGTCGCGTACCACGGTGGGATGAGTGCCGGCGACCGCGAACGCGCGCACGAGGCGTTCCTCGCCGACGAGGTCGAGATCATGGTCGCGACGACGGCGTTCGGCATGGGCATCGACAAGCCGAACATCCGCTGGGTCAACCACATCTCGCTGCCGGACTCGCCGGACTCCTACCTGCAGGAGATCGGCCGGGCCGGCCGCGACGGGCAGTCGGCGCAGGTGCTGCTGCTGCACCGCACCGAGGACACGGGCCTGCGGAAGTTCTTCACCAACGTGTCCGTCGACCGCGAGGAGGTCAGCTCCCTCGCGGCGCTGCTGCGCTCCGTCGCCCCCGACGCGATCACCCGCGACGAGCTGGAGGAGCGCACCGGCCTCGGCGCCCGCAAGCTCGGCCAGCTGCTGAGCCTCCTCGAGGAGGTCGGCGGCGCGCAGCTGCTGCACGGCAGCAAGGTGAAGGCGCCCCGCTGGGCGCCGACGCCGGCGAGGTCCGCCGAGCTCGCCGAGGCCCAGGCGGAGCGGCAGCAGACGGTGTCCCGGTCCCGCCTCGACATGATGCGCAACTTCGCCGAGACGGAGCTGTGCCGCGGCCAGGCGCTGCTCGCGTACTTCGGGGAGCACCTCGACGGCACGTGCGGGCACTGCGACAACTGCCTCGACGGCAGCGCGCAGGCCGGCCTCGACGCCGCCGGCGACGTGCCGTTCCCCATCCACAGCGAGGTCCGCCACGCCGAATGGGGCAAGGGCGTCGTGCTGTCCTACGCGGGGGAGCAGATGACGGTCCTGTTCGACGAGGTCGGCTACAAGACGCTGTCAGTGCCGGTCGTGGAGGAGCACAAGCTGCTGCGCCGGCTCTGAGGCCCGCGCGGCCGCCTCCTCGTCGAGCCCGCAGGTGAGGAACAGGGCCCGGGCGGTGCCGCGGGCCGCGGTGTCGTCGCGGCCGTCGCGGCGCAGCGTGTCGGCGATCCCGGCGTGCGCGCGGGCCTCCTCGTACCGCTGCCCGGTGCGCGCGGTGAGCCGCAGTGCCCGCTCGTGCGCGGCCGCGTCCGCGGTGCGGCCGAGGAGGGTGAGCGTGCCGCCCAGGTCGTTGCGGATGCCCGGCTCGTAGAACGGGTCGGTGAGGTCCCGGACCTGCTCGGCCGCCTCCAGCTGGCAGCGCAACGCCTCGTCGAGGTCGCCGAGGGCGGCGTGCGCCCGGCCGATCGTGCTGAGCGTCTCCGCGGAGCCGGCGATGCTGCCGAGGTCGAGGGACGTCCGGTGGACGCGGCGCAACAGCAGCAGCGCCAGCCGAGCGTGCCCGAGCGCGATGTGTGTCCTGCTGAACTCGGTAGCGACGGTCGTCACCTGCAGGACCTTGCCGTGCCGGTGCAACCCGACGATGGCGTCCCGCAGCTCCAGCCGGGCCTCCTCGGGCCGGCCCAGCAGCAGGAGTATGGCGCCGGACTCGTAGAGCCGTAGCAGGTTGCTGGGGTCGGCAGCGTCGCCGAACAGGGCGGCGGCGGTGCGGAGATGTTCCATGCCCTCGTCGAGCCGCCTGACTCCCCGGCAGACGACTCCCAGGTTGACCTCGACGCAGGCGAGCTGCTGCGGCATGTTCGCAGCGGCGTAGTGCGAGGCGGCCTCGGGGAGGTTTTCGATGCTGTCCCCGGCGCGGCACAATCGCAGCATCGTGCCGGCATGCCACTTGCACGCGAGGGCGATCAGCACGTCGTCGCCGATGGCCCGCGCGGACGCGATCGCCTGCCGCCCGAGCCGCTCCACGACGACCGAGCGTCCCTCGTTGTTGGCGAACCGCCACAACGCGCGGTGCAGCAGCACGGCGTGCCGGTGCGCGTCGGTCCGGTGCGCCTCGTCGGCGAGCGCCACGACCGTGGGCCACACCGCCCGCATCCACGTCAGCCGCTCGGTGCCGTCGGCGAACGGCCGGATGACCGTGTCGCGGGAGACGTCCGGCAGCTCGTCGCTGCGCAGTTCCAGATGCTTGTTCGCCGTCACGACGGTGTGCAGGTAGTAGTCGAGCAGCCGCGGCAGCGCCGTGGTCCGTTCAACCGTGCTGACCAACGTCGCTGCGAACTCGCGCATCAGATCATGCAGCCGGTACCGGCCGGGCTGATGCTCCTGCAGCAGGTGCACCTCGACGAGCCGATCCAGCAGGTCCCGGACCCGCGGCGCCGGCATCTCCGTGAGCGCCGCGGCGGGCCACGCCTCGAACTCGCCGGCGGGGTGCACGCCCAGCAGCCGGAAGCAGCGCCGCTCGGGCTCGCTCAGCTGCCGGTACGACACGTCGAACGCCGCCGCGACGCTGCGCCCCTCGGCGGACACCGCGATCGGCGGCGGGTCCGCGGCCCGCAGCCGCTCCAGCATCGCCGGCACGCTCCACTGCGGACGGTGCTGCAGCCGGTGCGCGATCAACCGGACCGCGAGGGGCAGCCGCCCGCACAGCTCGACGACCTCCGCGGCCGCGTCCGGTGCCGCGTCGGCCCGCTCGCCGATCGCGTCGCGCAGGACCGCCACCGCGTCGGCGACCGGCAGCGGGCCGAGGCTCATCAGGAACGCGCCGTCGATCGGACCGATCCGGGTGCGGCTCGTCACCAGCACCACGCACGGCGCTCCGGACGGTGGCAGCAGCGGGCGCACCTGCTCCGCGCCGGCGACGTTGTCGAGGACCACGACGGCCGGCCGGTCGGCGAGGGCGCGGCGCCACAGGTGCTGCCGCGCGGGCAGCTCGTCGGGGATGCGCGGCGGCGCCTCGCCGAGCTGGGCGAGCAGCAGGCCGAGCGCGTCGGCGGGGGACACGGGGTCGCCGTCGCTGTGCCCGTGCAGGTCGACGAACAGCTGTGCGTCCGGGTGGTCCGTGCGCAGCGCCTCGGCGGCGGACACCGCGAACGTGGACTTGCCGACGCCGGCCATCCCGTCGATGACGATCACCTGGTACGCGCCGCGGGCCGCACGCAGCAGCCGGTCGGTCTCGGCCTGCCGGCCGCGGAGCCGGTCGACGACCCGGGGCAGCGCGCCGGTCGCCGGCCGTGGCCGCTCAGCCGGCCCGCGCAGCACCTCCAGGTGCAGGTCGCGCAGGTGCGGTCCGGGGTCGACGCCGAGCTCGTCGCGCAGCGCGTCGACCGTGCGCCGGAACAGCTGCAGCGCCTCGGCCTGCCGGCCGTCGCGGTGCAGCGCCGTCATCAGCGCCCCGGCGAGACGCTCCCGCATGGGGTGGGCGGCGGCCAGCGGCGCGACCCGCTCGATGACCTCACGGTTGCGCCGCAGGGTGAGCAGCGTCTCCGCCCACTCCTCGGTCGCGGCCCAGCGCAGCTCGGTGAGGGTGTCCCGCCACCGGCCGACGACGGGACCGGGCAGGCCGGCGAACGGGGTGCCGTGCCATTCGTCGATCGCCGCACGGTAGTGCGCGGCGGCGGCCTCCGGGTCCGGCTCGGCGCGGGCCTGGCGCAGCGCGGCCCGGAACCGGGTCAGGTCGAGCCGGTCGCCGGGCACGACGATCCGGTAGCCGGCCGGGTCCGTATGCAGGGCGCCGCCGCCGGTGCCGAGGATGCGGCGGATCCGGTACACGGCCGTCTGCAGCTGGTTGCGGGCGGTCGCCGGCGGTTCGTCGCCCCAGACGAGATCCACCAGGTCCGCGACGGTGACGACCCGGCCGGCGTGGAACAGCAGCCCCGCCATGATCAGCTGCTGGCGGGGTCCGCCGAGGTCGACAGGGCAGCCGTCGACGATCACCTCGACCTGACCCAGCACGGAACACTCCACGCGACGGCACGCTAGCGCCTGGTGGCCGGGCCGTGCACGGGGATCCCGGCCCGTTGGATCAGTGGTGCGCGTCCTCGTTGCGATGGCCGAGCGCGGCCCACACCTCGCTCACCGTCTCGAACAGCTCGTCCTCCGGCAGCCGCTCCAGTTCGGCGAGCACGTCGTCGGGTGCGTTGAGCTCGGAGGCGCCGGCCATCAGGTCGTCGCGGTCGCCCGGGAGGCTGGCCATGGGGATGTACCGGCCGAGACGGCTGCGCGCCTCGATCTCGTCATGCGTGAGTTCTGGCTCCATGTCAGCGGCGATACCCGGGCATACCACCACCAAACGAATGACACCCGATTGAGGTGAGGCGGCGTTGGGTACCCGCATCGACATCCGCCCCATCCGCCGCGCTCCGAAACCCCCCGGGTGTGCGGCCGGGCGCTTCACAGGAGGTGAACACACGTGGCACGCATCGGGCAGCTCTTCGGCGGGCGCAACGCCCAGGTGGACCGGGACGGCGACGGCGTCGACGACCGCGTCGAGGACCGGACCCTCGACAACCGTCTCGACAAGGACCACGACGGGATCGACGACCGGGTCGAGGACCGGACCCTCGACCACCGTCTCGACAAGGACGGCGACGGGATCGACGACCGGGTCGAGTCGAAGCGGCTCCGCACGTCGGACCGCACCCACCGCATCCCCGCCGTCGGGCCGCTGTCCGGCGTCACCGACACCGACACCGACCGGGACGGCATCGCCGACCGCCGGGAGACTCACACCACGACCATGAAGCCGGTCATCGACCGCGAGCCGGCCCCCGACGCCGACGCCGACGTCGTGCCGGTCGAGACGGGCCGCCCGGCCCGCGCGAGCCTGCTGTCCACGCTCGGCCTCGTCGTCGGTGTCGTCGCCGTCGCGGCCGCCCTCACCGGCCTGCTCGCCGTCTGGGCCCTGCCGCTCGGCGCGCTCGGCCTGCTGCTGTCCTTCGGCGGGATCATCGCCGGCGCCCGCCGGCATGTCGCCGGCCGTGGCACCGGCACCCTGGGCGTGCTGTTCAGCGGCACCGCCGTGGTGTTCGCGATCCTCGCCATCACCGGCCAGGTCAGCTGGCTGGACACCGACGTCGACCAGGTCGCGCGCCTCAACGACTGGCTCGACACCAAGGTGACGTGGATCAAGGACTGGTGACGTCCGCCTGAAGAAGGACCCGGGGACTCCCCGGGTCCTTCTCACGTATTGGCGGGTGTGGGAGCGCCGTGCAGGACGCCGTCGCCGGCGGTGAGGACCTCGTCGAGGGCGTCGGCCGGCAGCGGCCGGGAGAAGTGGTACCCCTGCGCCTGCGGGCAGTCCAGCTCCCGCAGCCGGGCCGCCTGTTCCGGCGTCTCGACCGCCTCGGCGATCGACGACAGGCGCAGGCTGTTGCCGAGCTCGACGATCGCGCGGGTGAACGCCATCTCCTCGGCCATCCCGCCCTCCGGGGTGAACGCCCGGTCGATCTTCAGGATGTCGACCGGCAGGTGCCGCAGGTACGCCAGGGACGAGTAGCCGGTGCCGAAGTCGTCGACGGCGACCCGCACCCCCTCCTCGCGCAGCGCCGCCAGCAGCACCGTCACGTCGTCGCTCCCCGCCGCCGACGACACCAGGACCGTCTCGGTGATCTCCAGGATCAGCGCGCTGCCCGGCAGGTCCGCGTCGCGCAGCGCCGCCAGGACCGTCTGCGCGAAGTCCGGCTCGCGCAACTGGCGGCCGGACACGTTGACGGTGACGGAGATGCCGAAGCGCTCATGCCAGGAGCGGACGTCGCGGCACGCCTGCCGCAGCACCCATGCACCGATCGGGACGATGAGCCCGTACTGCTCGGCGATGGGGATGAAGTCCAGCGGCGGCACGGACCGCCCCTCGCAGTTCCACCGCAGCAACGCCTCCACGGCGGTGACCCGGCCCGAGGACAGGTCCACGACCGGCTGGTAGTTGACGGTGAACTCGTCGTTCGCGACGGCCCGGCGCAGCTCCGCCGACAGGCGCATGTGCTCGTGCCGCTCGGTCGCCAGCCGCGGCTCGTAGGCGGCGAGCCGGTTCTTGCCGGCCGCCTTCGCCGCGTAGAGCGCGAGGTCCGCGTTGCGCAGCGCCTCCGCGGGCGTCGCCGGAGCCTGCACCACCAGGGTCCCCACGCTGGTGGTGACGCTCAGCTCCCGCCCGCCGATCTCGTACGGCTGGGCGAGCGCGTCGACGACCGCCTGACCGACGGCGTTCACCCGCAGCACCGGCACGTCCTCCAGCAGGACGGCGAACTCGTCGCCGCCGAGCCGGACCAGCGTGTCGGCGGTGTCGACCTCGCCGACCAGCCGCGCCGCGACCTCCATCAGCAGCGCGTCGCCGACCGGGTGCCCGAACGAGTCGTTGACGTCCTTGAACCCGTCCAGGTCCAGCAGCAGCAGCCCGTGCGCCGCGTTCGTGCGGGTCAGCGCGTGCTCGAGGCGCTCCTGCAGCAGCGCGCGGTTGCCCAGGCCGGTCAGCGCGTCGTGCAGCGCCCGGTGCGTCAGCTGCTGCCGCAGCGTGTCCTGTTCCCGCAGCGCCTCGCCGAGCGCGAGGGCGTGCGCGTCGAGCTCTTCCACGCGCCGGTTCGCGAACTGCACGATCTGGCTCAGCCGGGCGATCAGCAGCACGGACGTGACGATCGATGTGGCCAGGGGCACGACCGCCCACCAGCGCGACGGCAGCGGCGCGGCGGCCAGCAGCATCGTGATCGCGATGACCGGACCGATCAGCGACAGCACCGTGTACAGGTAGACCCGGTGCCGCGGGATCACCTGCTGCGCGCGTTCGAGGCGCCCCGCCGCCTCCGCCATCGACGGGTGCAGGGCGCCGGTGCCCAGCAGCGCGTACGCGCACAGGTACAGGGCCGCGGAGACCCGGTCGCCCTTCGGGTCGCCGGTCCACGCGACGGCCACGTAGTAGACCGTGTCGCCGGCGATCAGCGTCGCCGCCGCCACGCACACCAGCCGGTGCGCGGTGTTGCGGACGCTCGCCGTGAACGCCATCCGGGTCGCGGCCACGACCAGCGCCAGGTCGATCGCCGCGTACAGCAGGTCGCTGGCCCGGTGCGGGCCGTCGAACCGGTCGCCGACCAGCACGGGATGCACGATGAACGTCCAGCTCAGCGCCGCCACCCCGGACGCGACGATGCCCGAGTCGATGAGCCGCTCCCAGCGCGGTCTGCGGGGATCCCGGCGTACCCAGCTGATCAGGCCGCCGCCGAGGAACGGGTACGCGGCCAGGAACAGGGCGTCCTTCGCCGAGGGGAAACCGACGTCGCCGGTCAGCGCGTAGTCCGCGCCCCACGCGACCGCGCCCAGCACCGAACAGGCGAGGCCCGCGCCGAACAGCCACCACGTGCGGCGGTGCGCGGGCCGGTGCCGGCGCACCCCGACGACGACCGCGACCACCGTCGACACGCCGACCACGGAGTACAGCAGCTGGCGCGGGATGACCGGGAGGAACGCGCCGACGACCACCGTGCCGAGGCCCAGTGCCGCATACCAGCGCCACGCGGTCATCGGTCTCCTTGTCGCTGATTCGGCTGACCTGCCTATCGGCAGCCTGCCGGCGTAACTGAGCAGGGCGAAGATGGACGGGTTCGACCGCACAGCGAGGGGTAGGGAGCGCCGATGAAGGTCGCACTGCTGGGACCGATCGCCTGGCGGACCCCGCCCCGCGCGTACGGGCCGTGGGAACAGGTCGTCTCCCTGCTCGCCGAAGGACTCGTCGCGCGCGGCGTCGACATCACCCTCTTCGCCAGCCTCGACTCCGTCACCGCCGCGCACCTCGACGGCGTCGTGGAGCGCCCGTACAACGAGGACACCTCCTACGACGGGAGGATCTGGGAAGCGCTGCACGTGGCACACTGTTTCGACCGCAGCGCCGGGTTCGACCTGGTGCACAACAACCTCGACTGGCTGCCGCTGGCGATGAGCGGGTTCTGCCGGGCGCCGCTCGTCACCACCGTGCACGGCTTCTGCTCCCCGGCCATCCTTCCGGCGTACCAGCGGGCCCGCTCCGCGTTCGTGTCCATCTCCGACGCGGACCGCGGCCCCGGCCTCGACTACGCCGCGACGATCTACCACGGCATCGACGTCGCGCAGTTCCCGTTCCGGGCCGCGCCCGGCGACTCGCTCGTCGCGTTCGGCCGCATCCACCCCGACAAGGGCACCGCCGACGCGATCCGCATCGCCCGCGCCGCCGGCCGCCGGCTGCTCATCGCCGGCCCCGTCCACGACGAGCGCTACCACGCCGAGCAGGTCCTGCCGCAGATCGACGGCGAGCAGATCGTGTACCTCGGCAACATCGGCCCCACCGAACGCGCCGAGGTCCTCGGCGCCGCCGCCGCGCTCCTGCACCCGATCGGGTTCGCCGAACCGTTCGGCCTGTCCGTCGTCGAGGCGATGACGTGCGGCACGCCCGTCGTGGCGTATCCGCTCGGCTCGATGCCGGAGGTCGTCGACGAAGGCGTCACCGGCTACCTCGCCAGCTCCGTCGCCGAGGCGGTCGAGGTCCTCGACGACGTGCTCAAGCTCGACCGGCACCAGGTCCGCGGGCACGCCGTCGGCCGCTTCAGCGCGGACCGGATGGTCGAGGACTACCTGCGGCTCTACACCCGTCTGCTGGGTTGAAATCTCCGCGATTCGCTCAAGGCCCCGGCCGCGCGGCCGAACCTTCACAGTGTGCGGCGCCCGCGGTCATACGACGCGGTAACGCGGGACGGCTCGGCTCCGGCAGCGACGTGGCAGGCTGCCGGAGCCGACGCCATCTGCGCGCATCGTGATCGAAGGCTGGCGTTGCGTCACCCTTCCCTCTAGGCTCTCGGGCGGAAGGGGAGGCTGTGATCAACGTCGATACCGCTGGGTCCGGCTCCGAAGCGGGCCCCGAGGCCGGCTTCGAGGCGCGGCTCGCCGCCGTCGAGGACCTCATCGCGACCTGGGACCTGCACGGCGCCCAGGCGGCCGCCCGGGAGCTGCTCGACGAGCCGGACCTGCCGCCCGGCGACCGGCTCACCGCGCGCCGGCTGCTCGCCGAGGCACTGCGGGAGCTCGGCGACCTCGACGCCGCCTACGACCTCGCCGAGGCCGTCGCCACCCAGGCGGAGCAGGCGTACGGGCCCGTGGACGTGGCGACCGTGCACGCCTGGTCCGTCCTCGCCGCCGTCCGCCACGACTACGACGAGTGGGACGCCGCCGAGGCGCTCTACCACCGGGTCCTGGACAGCGGCGTCGACGAGACCGACCCCGAGGCCGCCCGCGTCATCCTCCTGACCCGCGTCAACCTCGCGCTCCTGCAACGCGACCGGGGTCAGCGGCCCCTCGCGCTCACCATGCTCAACGCCGCCTATGCCGTGCACCGCCGCGAGTACGGCGCCGACGACCTCGACACCATCCGGATCGCCGCCGAGCTCGCCGCCCTGCACCACGCCGACGGCAACGTCCCGGCGTCGCGCCGGCTGTTCACGCTCGCGCACGCGGCGGCCAGGTCCCGGCTCGGCAACCGGCACCCCTTCACGAAGGCGGTCGAGTGGGAGCTCGCCGCCGTCGAACCCCCGATGCCCGCCTCACTGCTCCCACCGGCCGCTCCCGCCGCTCCCGTCCCCACTTCGGCCGACCGCACCGCGCCAGCCGATCGCACCGCCTCGGCCACCCCGGCCGCCCCAGGCGCCCCGGCTGCCCCTTTCGCCTCGGCTGCCCCGGCGGCTGCCCCTGTCACCTCAGCTGCGTCTATCACTCCGGACACCTCTGACGGCCCTGATGTGGACCTCGACGAGGGCTTCCTCGATGAGCCCGGCGCACCCTCGTTTCCGGTGGCGGCGGATGTACCGCAGGTGGAGGCTCCTCCTCAGGTCGTAGCGGTCCCCGACGTGCCGCACGGGATTTCCGGTGCCGCCGCCGTGGGTCATCCCCGAGGTGGAGGTCCGGTCACCGGCGAGCGGCGGGTCGTCGTGCCGATCCAGGCGGTGGCGGGGGTGGCCGCGGCGGCGCTGGTCATCGCCGCCGTGTCGATCCTGTGGCCGGCCGGGGAGGCCCCGGACCGGTCCGCTGGATCGGTCGCGTCCGCCGCGGCCGCCGGCGCGGGCGGTCCCGCCGGTGCCGATGGGGCCGCCGGTCCGAACGGGGCCGGTCCCAGCGGCGCCGCTCAGGGTGGGGGCGCTCAGGGTGGGGGCGCTCAGGGTGGGGGCGCTCAGGGTGGGGGCGCTCAGGGTGGCGCCGGTGAGGTCGGGACAGGGCAGGGCGGCGCAGGACAGAGCGGGGCGGGGCAGGGCGGGGCCGGTGGGGGTGAGCCGGTGCGGGTGCGGGACCTGCGGCTGCGGGACGACGGGACCGCGCTCGCCGTCACCTGGACCGGGCTGAGCGGCAAGGCGGTCGTGGCGCTTTCACGCGACGGCGGGCCGCCCGTCGTGGTGGCCGAGGTGCCGGCCGGGACGACGTCGTATGTGGTGAAGGGCGTCGATCCGTCGGTGGCGTACTGCGTGGTGGTGGGGCCTGTCGACGCGACCGTCGCGATCACCCCCGGCGCGTCGGTGTGCACGGGTGAGCGGTGAGGGCGCAGGTGGGGGAACCGGTGGTCGGTGACGGGCGTGTCGCAAGGTTCGCCGGGTATAGTCCGGCCGATGCGGCTCACTGACCGGACCCTCAATCGGCTACCCGGCCCCGTGGCGCGGCTGATGAGGGACCACCGCGAGACGGTCAAGTTCGTGATCGTCGGCGGGCTCTGCTACCTCGTCACGCTGCTGGTCAACTACGGGCTGCGGCTGACGGTGCTGGACAGCAAGCCGGTCACGGCGCTCACGATCGCCAATGTGGTCGCGTCGGTGGTGTCCTACTTCCTGAACCGTGAGTGGTCGTTCCGGACCCGGGGCGGCCGGCGCCGCCATCATGAGATGGCGCTCTATCTGGTCATCAACGGCATCGGCGTCGCGGTCAACGCGGCGCCGTTGTTCGTCGCGCGGTATGTCTTCGGGCTGCAGGAGCCTGCGGTCAGCGCTCTCGCCGAGGAGATCTCGGACTTCGGGTTCGGCATGGTGCTCGGCACGGCCCTGGCGATGCTGTTCCGGCTGTGGGCCTACCGGACCTGGGTGTTCCCGCACGACGACGTGCGTCCCGCCCCCGACCGCTGGGACCACACCGTGCCGGCCCAGGCGACCGTCACGCCCGCACCGGCCGCGCAGGCCGACTCCAAGCGCTCCTGAGGAAGCCCCGGAGCGCCCTGAGGAGGCCCGCGCTCCGAGCGGTCCTGAGGGGTGCCCGGGCGCCGCGCTCAGAAGGCGATGTGGTCTGGGTCCGGTTCGGCGGGAGCGCCGAGGAGCTGGTCGACGCCCGCGGTGCGCAGCTGGCGGTGCACGAACGGGCTGGCGCGGTGGATCACCAGGCGGACCCCCTCGACGCCCGCCTCGCGCTGGGCGCCGACGAGCGCGCCGACGGCCGCCGAGTCCAGGAACGTGACGAGCCCGAGGTCGACCCGCAGCACGCTCGGCCGGCGCTGCGTGGCGGCGGCGACGAGATCCTGACGGAGCGTCGCGGCGGTCCCGTGGTCGATCTCGCCCCGGACGGACACCACGGTGGACCCGTCCATCAGCACATTGACCGTCACCGACATCGACATGGCGCTCCCAGCAAGCTCATCAGGCACAGCATAGGAGCACGGCGCGTCACCCGCAGCGTGTGAGTGGCCCGTTCACCCGGACCGTGGAGGAGTGCCACCCGGAATGTGGTCTGGGCAGTGCAGGCGTAACTCCCGGTAACCGAACGGGGCGTCGACGAACCAGCAGTGGTGCGGCGCCTCGGTGCCGGGGTGCCGGTAGCCGTCGAAGAACCGGCACGACAGGCACATCCGGCTCACGGGGATGCGCCCCTCCCGCTGCAGCTGCGTGATCCTGGAGGTGACGATCCGCAGCAGCCGCGCCTGGGTGGGCTCGTCGAGGTCCTCGACGCTGCCGAGGACGGTCTCCGCCCAGTTGGACGGCGCGGGGGTCAGGGCCAGGCCGCGTTCGGTGGCGGCGATCCGCATGTCGTGCGCCGCGTAGGAAGGTGCCGGCCGCATCTCGACCAGGCCGTCGGCGACCAGCGGCGACACGATCGCCATCGTTGCGGCGACCGACGAGCCGAGCTCGGCGGCGAGGTCGGAGAGCCGGAACTCGCGGTCGCGCCGGCCGAGGAGCAGCAGCACCTGCCGGTGCGGCGGTGGGAGGGTGGCCCGCTCGGGCGGCGGAGCGTCGGTGGGCGCCATCACGGCGACCCGCACCAGGCCGGCGACGAGCTTCTGCGCCTGTGCCTCAAGGGTCACGGCAGTCTCCTCCCGAGCGTCCGCTGGTAGCACCCTAGACCGCGACGTCGATCAACAGGGAGCATCGCGCGACGGAATTCGCCGCCGGTGCACCGCCGCACCCCGGCACCTGGCGTCACCGCAACCGGCGTCCCGCGGCGGCGCCCGCCCTTGCGCAGGCCGGCCCCGGTGCCGAGCCTGCGAGGCCCGGTCGGACCAGGCTTGTCGTACATAAGCGAAAAAAGCGAAAAGTCGGAAAATTCGGTGTAGGCTACGCACGATTTCAGCAGGTGTGACGGGGGTCAGGAATGGGTGCAGGACGGTTGGTCGCGACGGCCACGATGCTGGTGGCGGCGATCGCGACCGTGGAGACGGCAACCGCGGCGGCGGCGACGGCGGCGGTCGTGAAGCCCACGCAGCTGGTGCTGACCGTGGCGAAGGGCGAGAGCGGCAAGCCGGCGCAGAGCCGCGCGTCGCTGCGGTGCCGGCCCGCCGGCGGCTCCCACAAGCAGGCCAGGGACGCGTGCTCGGCGCTGGCGAAGGTCGGCGGTGACTTCGCCCGGCTGACCGGCGAGGGCGGCGCGTGCACGATGCAGTACGACCCGGTCACCGTCACCGCCGCCGGCCGGTGGAAGGGCAAGCGGGTCAACTACAAGAAGACGTATGGCAACGCGTGCTCGCTGACCACGACGACGGGGCCGGTCTTCAGCCTTTGAACACGCCCAGCGTCTTGAACTGGTGGTTGGGGAAGATCGCCGCCGAGTCCTGGACGTTGAAGCGTTTCTTGAGCATCTCGGCGAGGATGTCGCGGTAGTCGTTGGCTCCCGCGACGTCCCCCTGGTCCAGCGCTCCGCTGGACAGGCCCGGCCAGTTGCCGTGCACCTTGCCGCCGTTGAGGCCGCCGCCGAGCAGCAGCATCGCGTTGCCGTGGCCGTGGTCGACGCCGACGTTGCCGTTCTCCTGGACGCGCCGGCCGAACTCGCTCATCGTGATGACGGTCGTGGTGTCCAGCAGCGGGCCGAGGTCGGTCGCGAAGGCGCCGATGGCCTCGGACAGGTTGGTCAGCGAGTTGCGCATGTCGCCGCCGTCGACGCGGCCGAGGTTGGTGTGCATGTCCCAGCCGCCGACGTCCAGCGCCGCGACGCGCAGGCCGACGCCGGCCTTCATGAGCTGCGCGATGTCCTTCAGCCGGTCCGCGAGGCCGCCGCCCGGGTACTGGACGCCCTCGAGCGGCCGGTACTGCGAGTTGGCGATCTTCTGCGCGGTGTTGATGGCCTGGATGGTGCTGCCGGCGGTGGCCGCGAGGGAGTGGTCGAGGCCGGTGTACAGGGTTTTCAACGCCTCCATGGTCTGGCTGCGCATGGCGTCGTTGTCGATGCGGAAGTCGCGGATGCCGTTGAGCACGATCGCCTGCTCGCCGCCGACGAGGGACCGGGGCAGCGCGTTGCCCTGCGCGACGGCGCGGAACGTGGTGCCCGGCCCCATCTGCGCGAGGACCCGGTCGAGCCAGCCGGTGCGCACGGCGACGGACGCGGCGCCGCGCTCGAGGGCGTCCTGCGCCTGGAAGTGGCTGCGGCTGGCGTCGGGGGAGGCGACCGCGTGCACGGCGGCCATCTTGCCGGCCTGCCAGAAGGGGTACAGCGCGGTCATCGCCGGGTTGAGCCCGAAGCCGCGCCCGGCGGGCAGCAGCGCCGCCATGGGGATCGCGATGTTGGGCCGCATCGAGCGGTAGTTGGGGTCGTCGCCGGGCGCGACGACGGACAGGCCGTCCATGCCGCCGCGCAGGAAGATGACGATCAGGGTGCCCTTGTTGTCCTCGGGCGCGGCGAACGCGACCCGGCTGGTCACCAGCTGCGCGCCGAGCGCGGCGACGCCGACGTAGCCGGCGCCCTGCACGAGCCGGCGGCGGGTGAAGCCCTTGCTCCACCGGTCGCGGTCGGCGGCCAGCTCGTCGGAGACCTGGTCGGCCTGCACGCGCAGCGCCGCCTCGCAGAGGTTCGGGCCGTGCCGCCGCAGCTCCTCGAGGGAGGTGGGACGCCGCTCACCTTCAGGAAGATCGTTCACAGGAGTGGCCTCACCGCAGGGCGTGATAGACGGAGTCGAGGACGAGCGGCGCCAGGTTGGGCAGCTTGCCGCCGAGGTTGGCGTCGGTGACCCTGGTGTCGGGTTTCGCGCCGAGGAACTTGATGAGCGCGTCCCGCTCGGCGGGCTGCATCGGCTGGAAGATGAGCCGGTTGCACAGCACGTCCAGGTAGGTCGCGAGGGTCGCGGCCGGCTGGGTGACGAGCGAGTCGGCCCGCGGGTTGTTGAGACCCTTGAACGACTGCTGCAGGAACGCGCGGTGCGAGTTCCACGTCTCCAGCATGCCGGCCGCGGAGCTCCAGGCGTTGGCGACGTCGGGGTAGCCGTCCGGCGGCTCCCAGCCCAGCGGCGCCTGGCCGAGCTTGCGGGTGAAGTTGTACAGGTCTTCGAGCGCCTTGCCGGTGTCGGCGCCGGGCTTGGTGCCGACGACGCGGGCGGTCGCGACGAAGTTCTCCAGGGGGCGGCGGGTCTTCAGGCCGGCCGCGAGCCAGAACTCCAGGGACCGGAACAGGACCTTGAGCACCGGGACGATCGCCGAGCCGCTCTGCTGGTACGCGGTCGCCAGCCGGTCGACGAGCGACTGCGGCGGCGTGTCGCACACGAACCGGACGGCGAGCTTGCGGGCCACGTACTTCGCCGTCGACGGGTGGGTGGCGAGGTACAGCAGGTACGCGTCGCCGACCGCGAGGCCGTCCTTCGCGGACTTGTTCGCGTGCTGGAAGCCGAGCACCTTGACCGCGCCGGTCCAGTGCCGGTTCTGCTCGTACCTGAACGTGCCCTCGCGGGTCGCGGTGCGGCCCGTCATCAGGTACGCCGAGTTGCGGACGTCCTTCTCGTTGTAGCCGCCGTCGATCCCGACGGTGTGCAGCTCGAGCAGCTCACGGCCGTAGTTCTCGTTGACGTTGCGCTTGTCCGAGGACGTGTTGTCCAGGTAGCGCATCATCGCCGGGTCCCGGGCCGACGCGATCAGCATGTCGGAGAACTTGCCGAGGGCGTGCTTGCGGATGACGTTGACGTCGTACGGCACCCGGGTGTCCCAGCCGCCGTCGAACGGGCTGGTGATGTTGAGGTGGTTGTTCCAGAAGTCGACCATCACCTCGAACAGCTGCCGGGTGCTCCACACCTGCCGGGCGATGACGGCGCGGGTCAGCTCGTACATCGCCTTGTTGTCGCCGTCCTTGACCGACGCGCGGATCTCCGCGGTGGTCATCGTGACGGTCGGCGTGGTCTTCAGCGCCGCGTCGGCGACCGGGTCGGCGATCTTGTCGGGCTCGAGCTGCTGGTCGAGCCAGCCGTCGATGCCGAGCTCCTTGACCGCGGCGACGTCGGCCTGCGTCGGGCCGAACGTGCAGCGCCGCAGCAGGTGCAGCACCGGGTCGCGGTTGAGCGGCGACGGGAAGCGGGGCGTGGCACGCATCGCGGCGACGGCCGCGGCGGAGGCGGAGTCGGCGGTGCCGGCGGCGCCGAGGTCGTTGAGGTCGCCGAGGCCGCTGGTGTAGCTGGAGTCGCGGTTGGAGAACGAGCCGGCGTCGCGCGGGGAGACGTTGCCGCCGCCCTGGCCGGTGCGGACCATGTCGTCGGCGTCGTCGGGGCGGCCGAGCATCGCCGCGGCGCCGGAGCCGAGCCCGCCGATCGCGACGACACCGCCGCCGAGGGCCATGAGCGCCGTCCTGCGGCTGCGCATCAGCTCGTGCAGGGCGGGCCGTCCGGTGCGCAGCCAGGCGGGTGCGGGTCCTCGTGACGTCTTCGCGGCGGGTGTGCCGGCCGGCTCCTCGTCCTCGTCGGCCGGCAGCGGCTCGTTGAGGACGCGCGGCATCGGGAACTCGCCTGTGTAGTCGGCGAAGAAGGCGCCCTTGACTCGTCTGTGCGAGTCGGATGAGGGGTCGTCATCCGTGAAGAGCCGCTCAGGCATCCCTGAACCCTAATGAGCGCGCGATCACCCGTTCAAGCGGGCAGATGCGGGTGCGGCTCAACTTTGTCTTTGTTCTTGCTTAAGCGAGGGGCATACCTCGTCAATGCGTGAAATTCGGGCGACTACCAAAAGTTATCTCTTCCGTACGTACCGCAGAAGAGGTACGCATGAGGCAGCCGATTCGAGGAGGCGGTGGAGCTCGTGCGTGACGCTGCGCCGGTCCGCCCGCGTCGGAGGGTGACGTTCGCCGACGTTCCCGTCGCCGCGAAACTCGCCCTCGTCCTGGTCCTGCCGCTGGCCGGGCTGCTCGGTCTCGCGGGCGTCACCGCATCGGTGTACGCCGATCGCAGCGGCCGGGCCGGGGACCTGCGCGGCGCGGTCTCGGCGGCGGCGGAGGCCGGGCGGGTCGCCGACGGGCTGCGGAGGGAGCGGCTCGCCGCCGCGCGGCTGCTGAGCGGCGCGGCGTCCGGTGACTCCCTCGCCACCTCGTCCGCGGCCACCGACGCCGCCGTCGTCCGCCTGCGTGCCTCCGGAGCCGCCGTCGCCGGCCTCGGTGTCCTCGCCGCCCCAGGCCGTCTTGACGGGCTCGGCGCGCTGCGGGCCAGGGCCGCCGCCGGGGAGGCCGGCGCGGCCGGGCAGGTGCTGCCGGAGTACGGGCGGCTGATCGCGGACCTGGTCGCCGTCCAGCAGGAGGTCGCCGACCGGGTCGTGCCGCCGGCCGCCGGGGCCGGGGTGCGGGCCGCGGGGTGGCTCGCCGTGGGCACGGAGGAGCTGGCGCAGGCCCAGGTCACCGCCGTCATGGCCGTCGCCGCCGGGGAGCTGACCGCGGCCGACCGGGACGGGCTGGTCGCGCACCGGGCGGCCGCCCGGGACGCGTTCGCGCGGTTCTCGGCCGGGGCGACGCCCGCGTGGCGGTCGCTGCTCGCCGGGCTGGACGTCACCGCCGGCGTCGACGCGCTGCTGGCCGCGGCGCCGGCGGTCACGGACGCCGGGGACTGGGCGCGGGGCGGGCCCGCCCAGCTCGACGGGCTGCGGGACCTCGCGGACCGGGTCGCGGCCGGCAACGCGGCCACCCTCACCGACGTCCGTGACCGGCAGAACCGGACGATCATCCTCGGGCTCGCCGCCGTCCTGCTGGTCGCCGCCGCCGCGGTCGCGCTGGCGGTCGCCGCGGGCCGGTCGTCGCGCCGCCGGCTGCGGTCGCTGCTCGCCGCCACCCTGCGGCTGGCCCATCCGGAAGGCCCGGCGGGCCCGCCGGGCGTCGCGGGGGAGCCGCCCGCCGCCGGACGGGACGAGATCGGGCGGCTCGGCGAGGCGCTGGACGCCGTGCGGCGGTCCACGGCCAGGGCCGCCGAGCAGGCCGCCGCGCAGGCGGCGCTGCGCTCGGGGGAGACCGGGATGTACGCGGACCGGGCCGGCCGGTCCGCGCGGCTCGCGGACGCGCTGCTCGAGCGGCTCGACGCCGCCGAGCGGGACGAGGCGGACCCGGACAGGCTGGCGCTGCTGTTCGCCGTCGACCATCTCGCGACCCGGATCCGGCACGACACGCACAGCCTGCTCGTCCTCGCGGGTGTCGAGGCCGTCCGGGTGCACCCGGCGCCGGTGCCGCTGCTCGACGTGCTCAGGGCCGCGCAGTCACGGATCCAGGCGTACGAGCGCGTCGAGTACGGACGGGTCGACGCGGACGCGGCGGTCGCCCCCGCCGCCGTCGACGGCGTCGTGCACCTCGTGGCCGAGCTGCTGGACAACGCCGCCCGGCACTCCGCCGGTGACCTGCCCGTCGTGGTCGACGCGGTCCGCTCCGGCGACGGCGCCGTCATCCACGTCACCGACCCCGGCGCCCCCGGCGCCCCCGGCCTGGACCGGGCCCGGATCGAGGAGCTCAACGGGCGCCTCCAGCCGGGCGGGGCCGGCCCGCCGGAGACCGGGGCGCGGCTCGGGCTCACCCTCGCCGCTCGGCTCGCCGCCCGGCACGGCGCCCGCGTCACCCTGCAACCGGCCCCGTCCGGCGGGCTCGTCGCCGCCGTCCACCTCCAGGCCGACCTGATCGTGCCGGCCCCCGCGCCCGCGGCCCGCCCGCTGCCGCCCGAGGAGCCTGTCGTCGTTCCCGAGCCCGCCGAATCCGCGGCGCGCCCGGAGCGGGCGCCGCGGCCCGCCGCCGGCAGGGCCGCCCGGCGGTTGCCGCCGCGGCCGCTGGAGCGCAGTCCGGCGCTGCCCGGCGGTGAGCCGGTGGACGTCCCGGTGCCGCGCAGGGGCGGGGCGCGGGTGCCGGTGGTCGCCGGTGGTGTGGCCGCCGACGGGCCCACGGTCGAGGCCCGGGCGTTCGACGACGGGCTGCCACGGCGTACCGTCGATGCGTCACCGGATCCTGACTCCTCGAACTCCGTGGGCGTGCCGGGCTCCCGGCATCCCCTCGGCCGTCCCGGCGCCGTCCCGGTGCCGGTGAACCAGGAAGGACCTGCCACCTGATGACAGCCACCACGGGCCTCGACTGGGTGCTCAGCGGCTTCACGGACCGCGTGGAGGGCGTCCGGCACACCGTCGCGGTCTCCGGGGACGGGCTGCTGGTCGCGGCGTCCAACGAGCTGCCGCCGGAGCGCGCCGACCAGCTCGCCGCGATGGTCGCCGGGGTGGTGTCGCTCGCGCAGGGGCTGTCGGCGTGCACCGAGGCGGGCCCGGTCGTGCGCACGATCGTGGAGATGCGCCGCAGCCTGCTGTTCGTCATGGCGCTCGGCGACGGGCACACCCTGGCGAGCCTCGCCGCGATGGTGCAGCCGGGCTGCGACGTGGGCCAGGTCGCGTTCGAGATGTCCGGGCTCGTCGAGCAGGTCGGCGCGGTCCTGACCCCGTCGGCCCGCTAGAGGTCGGGGTCGCGGCCCTCCTTGATGTTGCTGGAGTCGCGGAGCGGGATGAACGGCTCCTCGTCCTCCGGCAGGCCGCCCTGGATGGCGCGGCCGCGTTCGAGCTCCGCGTCGAACTCGGCGCCGAGCAGGATCGCGATGTTGGAGATCCACAGCCAGACCAGGAACGCGATGATGCCGCCCAGGGTGCCGTAGGTCTTGTTGTACGAGCTGAAGTTCGACACGTAGATCGCGAAGCCGCCGGAGGCGATCAGCCAGATCAGCACGGCGAGGCCGCCGCCGGGGGTGACCCAGCGGAAGCCGGTCTGCCGGGCGTTCGGCGACGCGTAGTAGAGCACGGCGAGGATCAGCAGGACGACGAGCAGCAGGACCGGCCACTTGGCGATGTCCCAGATCCGCACCGCCTGGTCGGACAGGCCGATCCAGCCGCCGACCTTCTCGGCGAACCTGCCGGTGAAGACGATGCTGAGCGCGGCCAGGGCGATCAGGGTGCCGACGACGACGGTGACGCCGAGCCGGATCGGCAGCACCTTCCAGATGGGGCGGCCCTCGGGGACGTCGTAGATCGAGTTCGAGGCGCGGATGAACGCGCCGACGTAACCGGACGCGGTCCAGACGGCGCCGAGCAGACCGACGATCGCGAGGACGCCCGCCGAACTGGAGCCCTGCTTCAGCTCGTCGATGGCGCCGGTGACAGGCCCGGCGATCGACGGCGGGAAGAGCTCCTGCGCGTTCTCGAGGACCGCGTTCTGGGTGGTGTCGGTGAGCAGCATGCCGGACAGCGCGAGGAGCACCAGGATGCCGGGGAAGATCGACAGCACGCCGTAGTAGGTCAGCGCGGCCGCCCAGTCGGTCAGGTTGTCGTCGTTGAACTCCTTGACCGTCCGCTTGAGGACCTCGATCCAGGACCGCTTGGTCAGCTGCGTCGGCCGGCTCGGGGGGTTCTCGAGCTGTGGTTCGGTGGGGTCGTCCTGCGCCATAGAAGTACCTATGCCCTGCCGGTGCGCGGGGATAACGCTATGGTGCGACCCTTCCGGCCCTGATGAGGGCGACCTGCACCATGTCGACCAGTTCGGTGGCGCGGAACGGTTTCGCGATCACGGACGCGTCGGGTCCGAGCTCGACGACGGCCGCGTCGAAGTACGGCAGGCCCGACATGTACATGATCAGCGCGTCGGGGCAGTGCGTCCGGACGACCTCGGCGACCTGCACCCCCGAGCCGTCGTTGAGCTTGAGGTCGGTGATGGCGAGGTCGATCGCGGCGGGGTGCTCGACGCAGACGCGTTCGGCGCCGGCGAGGCCGGACGCCGTGTGCACCTCGGCGCCGGCGCGGCTGAGCACCCGTTTGACGATCTCGCACAGGTCGGGCTCGTCGTCGACGACGAGAACGCGAAGGTGCTCCAGCATGCCTTCACGATAATTCGTGATTGTGCCGGATCTGCCTTACTTGGCCGGGTTCGCGGGACGGATCCGGCGCCGGCTGAACCCGAGGAACACCACCAGCACGCATGCCACCACCAGCAGCACCGCCGCGTAGGTCCACCAGGCGGGGCGGCCCGCGGACGGGGGCGAGGCCGCGGCCGGCGGCTGGGCGTTCGTGGTGAGGAAGTCGGCGGGCGCGGCAGCCGCACTGGTCGCGGCCGGCGGGGCGGCGGTCGGCGACTGACTGGACGGCGCGGACGGCGTGCGGGTCGGCTTCGCCGACGTGCCGGTCTTCACCCCGGTCGTGACCGTGAACGAGAAGCTGCCGTTGCCGGCCGAGCCTGCGGCGCCGGTGGCCGTGTAGGAGACCGTGTAGCTGCCGGGCGCGCCGTCGGGGACGCCGAGCGCGATGCGGGCCGTCTCGTTGCGCACGGTGACCCCGCCGACGGCGACGACGGCGCTGTCCGGCCCGGTCAGGGTCACCTGGGCGTCCACGATCTTGTCATTGAACACCAGGTGGAGCACCTCCGGCAGGTGCGCGATACGGGTCTCCGCACCCGGCGTGCTGCTGGCGAGCGTGAGCCGCGGTGCGAATGCGGTCGCCATTGACGGAATCGGCAGGATCGCAAGAATTCCGACAATTATCGCGGCGACAACTGCGCTTCGCCTGACCACACCAACCAATCGTCCGGTCATGGCCGGAAACGATAGTGCATTGACGTCAGCAATGTGCGCGCGACGGTGTTAGCGTGCCGTTTCATGCAGGGCAGTTGGCGTGAACTGGTGCAAATCAAACGCCCTCCGGCGCCGACCCCGGCGAGCCGGAGGCTGCGGCGCGTCGTGCTGCTCACCGCCGTGCTGACCCTCGCCGCCGACGTGGTCAACCTCGAATACTCCAGCGAGGGCGGATTCGGGCTCGGGGTGCGGACCTTCTGGGCGATGCTGCGCGCGCTCGGATTTCTGTTCCTCATGCGGGAGATCCGGTGGGGGCGGCTGACCGCCCGCCCGTTCGGGCTGATCCTCGCCATCACCACCGTGTTCGCCTCCGCGCGGCTCGCCCAGCCCCGCGAGGACGGCTTCCTGCCGCCGTGGCAGGTGCTCGCCTCGCTCGCCGTCATCCTCACGCTGTGTGCGTACATCGTCTGGCAGCTGTTCCGCTCGCCGGCGATGGCCGCGCACCTCACCCGCCGCCCGGCGAAGCGGCCGATCCCGCCGTGGGCGCTGACCGCCCGGGTCGCCGCGCTGTCCTACTCGGCGTTGCTGTCGGTGCCGTGCCTGGTCGCCGCCGGGACGCTGTGGGACGAGCCGCGGCTGCCCCGCTCCACGGCGGTGCCGCTGGTCATCTCCTGGTTCGTGCTCGGCGTCGCGGTCGCGTTCGTGGCGTCGCTGATCAGCTTCGCGATGATGTTCGGGCACACCTGGGCGCGGGTGCTGCTCGCCATGGTCAGCGTCTTCGTGCTGCTCGTGCAGCCGGCGCTGTGCTGGCTGCTGCTCGGCGCGGACGGCGTCATCCGCGACGGCGTCCCGCTCGTCCTCGCCGCGCTCGTCTGCCTCTACGGCCTGGCGAGGTCCGGCACGCCCGCCGCCGGCGCGCCGTAGACGCTGATCTTGTACTCGATCAGCGCGAGGTCGCTCTGCAGCTCGGTGATCTTCCGCAGTACCTGCCGGCGGTGCTCCTCCAGCAGCTCGCGGCGCTCGTCGAAGGTGGCCGGCCCGACCCGGCACAGGTCGGCGTAGCGGCGCATCCCGGCGATCGGCATGCCGGTCGCCCGCAGCCGGGTCAGCAGCCGGAGCATGCCCACGTCCTGCTCGGAGTAGCGGCGATGGCCGTTCCAGTCCCGGTCCGGCGGGTCGAGCAGGCCCGCGCGCTCGTAGTACCGCAGCGTGTGGGCGGTCAGCCCGGTCCGCTCGGCCACCTCGGCGATGGTGAACTCCATGGAGCAAGCTTGCCTTAGAGCGCGCTCGAAGGGGGAGTGTGGAGGTATGCGACAGCGAACCCTTGGCACTCTGACGACGTCGGCGCTCGGCCTCGGCTGCATGGGCATGAGCGAGTTCTACGGTCCGGGTGACGACACCGAGTCCGTCGCCACCATCCACCGCGCGCTCGACCTCGGCGTGACGTTCCTCGACACCGCCGACATGTACGGGCCGTTCACCAACGAGCAGCTCGTCGGCCGGGCCATCGCCGGGCGCCGCGACGAGGTGACCCTGGCGACGAAGTTCGGCATCCAGCGCGACGGCGGCGGGCGCAGCATCAACGGCCACCCCGACTACGTGCGCGCCGCCCTCGACGCGTCCCTGCGGCGGCTCGGCGTCGAGCACATCGACCTGTACTACCAGCACCGCGTCGACGACCGGGTGCCGATCGAGGACACGTGGGGCGCGCTCAGCGAGGCCGTCGCCGCCGGCAAGGTCCGCCACCTGGGCATCTCCGAGGCCTCGGCGGCCACCGTCCGCCGCGCGCACGCCGTGCACCCGGTCACCGCCGGGCAGTACGAGTACTCGCTGTGGAGCCGCGACCCCGAGGACGGCATCCTCGCCACGTTCCGCGAGCTGGGCATCGGGCTGGTCGCCTACAGCCCGCTCGGGCGCGGCTTCCTGTCCGGCGAGATCACCGACCCGTCGCAGTTCGACCCGTCGGACTTCCGCCGGCACAACCCGCGCTTCCAGGGGGCGAACTTCCAGCGCAACCTCGACCTGGTCGCCGAGGTCCGGTCCGTCGCCGCGGCGAAGGGCTGCACGCCCGCGCAGCTGGCCCTCGCCTGGGTGCTCGCACAGGGCGACGACATCGTGCCGATCCCTGGCACGAAGCGGCGCACGTACCTGGAGCAGAACGTGGCGGCGCTCGACGTCACGCTCACCGCGGACGACCTGGCCGCGATCGAGAAGCTCGCCATCGGCAGCGACGTCGCCGGCACCAGGTACGCGGCGGAGACGATGGGTTCGCTGAACCGCTGACCTGTGCACCCCCGGCGGCTGGCGTCCGCCGGGGGTTGCGTCGTATCGTTTGCGCGTGTCCGCGTTGCTGAACCGATGCTGGTGGCCCGCCTGACGAGGCGGCCCACCTCCGCGTGACACCCACATCCGCGGCCGCCCTTCCGGCGGTCGCTTTTTCGTTCCCTCCTCGCAGGGTCCGGCCGCCCAGGGCGGCCAGACCTCGAGAGGGACGACCCGAATGCTGCCCGACCTGAACCACCCGTTCGCCCTGCTGCGCCGCGAGGGCCGCGACGTCGTCGAGGTGCTCACCGGCACCGTCGTCACCGTCGAGTCCCTGGCCGGCATCCCGCCCGAGTCCCTGTCGCTGGTGCCGTTCCGGCAGATGCGCGAGCGCGGCTTCGAATGCGTCGACGACGGCGCGCCCCTGTCCGTGCTGCGCATCGCGTCGCGCGCCGAGCATCCGGTCGCCGCCGTGCTCGAGGCGCTGCCGGCCGCCGCCGTGGCGCTGCGCGACGGCCGGTTCGACGTGGCCGACGACGACTACGCCGCCATCGTCGCCGAGGTGCTGCGCGAGGAGATCGGCCGCGGCGAGGGCGCCAACTTCGTCATCCACCGCGTGTTCGAGGCGGACGTCGACGGTGACCCGCTCACCGCCGCGCTCGCCGTGTACCGGCGGCTCCTCACCCGCGAACGGGGCGCCTACTGGACGTTCCTCGTGCACACCGGTGACCGGACCCTCGTCGGCGCCACCCCCGAGCGGCACGTCAGCGTCGAGGACGGCCTCGTCATGATGAACCCGATCAGCGGCACCGTCCGGCACCCGGACAAGGAGGCCGTGCTGCGGTTCCTGGCCGACCGCAAGGAGATCGACGAGCTGTCGATGGTGCTCGACGAGGAGCTCAAGATGATGGCGACCGTCGCGACCGAGGGCGGGCAGGTCGTCGGCCCGTACCTGAAGGAGATGTCGCACCTCGTCCACACGGAGTACCTTCTCGCCGGCCGTACCGCACTGGACGTGCGCGACGTGCTGCGGGAGACGATGTTCGCGCCGACCGTCGTCGGCAGCCCGATCGAGAACGCGTGCCGGGTCGTCGCCCGCCACGAACGGCGCGGCCGCGGCTACTACGGCGCCGTCCTCGCCCTCATCGGCTCCGACGCGCGGGGCCGGCAGACCCTGGACGCGCCGATCCTCATCCGCACCGCCGACATCGCCGCCGGCGGGCGGCTCCGGGTGCCGGTGGGCGCGACGCTCGTGCGGCACTCGACGCCCGCGGGCGAGGTCGCCGAGACACACACCAAGGCGGCCGGGGTGCTCGCCGCGCTGGGCCTGTCCACGGCCTCCGCCGACACCCCGCCGTCCGCCCCGCTGACCGCCGACCCCGAGGTGCAGGCGGCGCTCGTCGCGCGCAACGCCACCCTCGCGCCGTTCTGGCTGCGGGACCACCAGGAGCGGGCCCTCGACACGCCCGAGCTCGCCGGGCGGCGGGTCCTCATCGTCGACGCGGAGGACACGTTCACCGGCATGCTGCACCACCAGTTGCGGGTCCTCGGCCTCGACGTCGTCCTGCGGAAGTACCCGGCCGTCACGTCCCTGGACGGCTACGACCTGGTGGTGCTCGGGCCGGGCCCGGGCGACCCGCGGCGGACCGGGGAGCCCAAGATGGCCGCCATGCGGTCCATCGCCACCCGGCTGCTCGACGCCGGCACGCCCACGCTCGCCGTGTGCCTCGGCCACCAGCTGCTGGCCGGGCTGCTGGGGCTGCCGCTGCGCCGCAAGGCCAACCCGTACCAGGGGATGCAGCGCGACATCGTGTTCTTCGGGCGGCCAGCGACCGTCGGGTTCTACTCCACCTTCACCGCCACGCACCCGCACGACCGTTGCGGCACGGCCTACGGCGAGGTGGAGCTGTCCCGCGACCCGGCCAACGGCGACGTCCACGCACTGCGCGGGCCCACCTTCGCCGGCGTGCAGTTCCACCCCGAGTCGGTCCTCAGCTCCGACGGGATCGACCTGCTGCGCGGCCTGCTCACCGGGTTGCTGCCCGCTTTTGGTTCCCGTCCCGGATGGGTATCCGAGCGGGCGTGATGCGAGTCGTGCGGGTGGTCCTGCTGTTCTTCCGCGGGCGGGACCTCAACCTGCACGCCGCCGCCGTCACGTTCTACGGCGCGGTCGCCGTCGTGCCCGTCGCGCTGCTCACCGTCAAGCTCGCCGGGCTGATCGCCGGCGCCGGCCGGATCCGTGATCTGGCCGGCCCGGTGATCGCGGCCATGCCCGACCGGCTCGGCGCCGACCGGGCCACCGCCGTCCTCGTCGACGCCGGCCTCGGTATGTCGTGGCCGCTGACGCTCATCGCGCTGTTCCCCGCCACCTGGTACGGCGAAGGCCTCCGCCGCGCGTTCGTGTCGCTGGCGGACCCGGGCCCGGTCTCGGGCTGGCGGGGCCGGGTGCTCATCCTGCCGGTCTTCGCCGCCGCGCCCGCGCTGCTGCTCGGCCTCCTCCTTGTGCTCGCCGGCGCCGCAAGGCGCTTGCAGGAGGGTGGCTGGACGAGCGTCTGGGCGGTGATCGTGTCCTTCCTCGCCGCCTGGCTGGCGCTGAGTCCCGTCTTCGTCATGGTGTACCGGTGGTGCGGCCCCGCCACCCCCGGCTGGGCCGCGACGGTCGTCGTCGGCTCGTTCACCGCGGCGAACCTGTCCGGGTTCGCGCACGGGTTCGTGCTGTTCTGGTCGCTGCCCCTGGACCTCGGCGCGCCCTTCGGCGGCCTGGACGCGATCGGCGCCGTCGTCGCCGTCCTGCTCTGGCTGTACGTGTTCCACCTGCTGACACTCATCGGCTACGGTGCGACGCTGCAGGCCTCCCGCTGGTGGGCCTTGCGCTCCGCCGCCGCGTGAACCAAGCTTGCCGAGAAATTCTCACTATTGGGGGTCGTCATGCGGGACCGCCGGGCAAGACTCAGCGTCGCCATGGCCTACCTCGTCCAGGGCTTCTGCTTCGCCGCCCTGCTGACCCAGGTCGGCGTCCTGCAGGAGAAGTTCGGCTTCTCCGACGGTGAGCTCTCCCTGGTCCTGCTCGCCGTCCCGGTCGTCGCCGGGGTCGGCAGCGTCGTCGCGGGCCTGCTGTCCGCCCGCCACGGCAGCTCACCCGTCCTGCGCGCCGGCGGACCCGGCGTCGCCCTCGCCATCACCGCCGTCGGCCTCGCCGGCCAGGCCTGGCAGCTCTACCTGGCCCTGGCCTTCGTCGGCCTCATGCTCGGCGTCGTCGACGCCACGATGAACATGCAGGGCGTCAGCGTCGAGCGCCGGTACGGGCGACCGGTCCTCAACTCCTTCCACGCCGTCTGGAGCGTCGGCGCCATCCTCGGCGCCCTCGCCACCGCCGGCACCTCCCGGCTCGGCTGGTCGATCGCCGCGTCCCTGGCGGCCGTCGCGGTTGTCGGCGCGATCGTGGCCCTGGTGTCCGGCCCTTGGCAGCTGCCCCGCGCGCTCGAAGTGGCCGACGTCCCGCCCGGCGCCGGCGCTTCCATCCCGTGGCGCCCCGTCATCCTGGTCGGCGTCGCGATGATGCTCATGTTCATCGCCGACTCCGCGGTCTCCAACTGGAGCACCGTGTTCCTCGACCACGCGTTCGCCGCCAGCACCAGCGTCGCCGCGCTCGGCCTCGCCGCCTACCAGGCCATGATGCTCGTCGGCCGCACCGCCGGCGACCTGGTCGTGCGCCGCTTCGGCCCGGTCGGCGTCGTCTCCGCCGGCGGCGTCGTCGGCGGTCTGGGCCTCGGCCTCGTCGCCGCGTCCCAGTCCGCCCCGATGGGCATCGCCGGGTTCGCCGTCGTCGGCATCGGCCTGTCCCTCGTCGTCCCGCAGTCCTTCTCCGCCGCGGGGCGCCTCGACCCCGCCGGCACGGGCGTCGCGATCGCCCGCGTCAACCTGTTCAACTACGTGGGCTTCGTCGTCGGCGCCGGGCTGATCGGCGCGGTCGCGGAGAGCGCGTCGCTCCGCCTGGCCTTCGTGGTGCCGGCGGTGCTCGCCGTGGGGATCGTCGCGCTGGCGCCGGCCTTCCGCACGTCGTCGCCCGCCCCCGCCGCCGAGGTCCCGGCCCCGGCCACCGGCTGACCCGTCGCACCGCGCTTTGCGATGTGCCCGGCCTGACCCGCGCACCGGGCCTCCCGATGCGCCGTCCCTGACTCCTCGTACCGGGCCTGTCGCACCCTGATCCGCGGCCCGGCGTTCGCGGCGTTGCCTCACCCGGTCCGCGTGCCGGGCCTCGCGGTGCGCGTGCCGGTCCGTGTGCCTTCGCGATGTTGTCTTGCCCGATGCGTGCGCAGGGGTCGTGGTGTGCCTCGCCCGGTCCGCGTGTCGGCCTTCGCGTCCGCGTGTCAGGCCTTGCGGTGCGCCTTGCCGGTCCGTGTGCCGGGGCTTCGCGATGGTTCCTTGCCGATGCGCGTGCCGTGCCGTGCCGTGCCGTGCCGGGCCGGGCCGGGCCGGGCCTTGCCGGGCCGGGCCTTGCCGGGCCGGGCCGGGTGATTGTGCTCCGCCCGGGCCTCGCGCGGCGCCCCGGCGGTGTGGTCTGTTCGGCGCTGATGCGGTCGTTCCGCTGCCGCGCGCGCCGACGCTGGTGCCCGGGACCGCCCGGTCCGGGGTGCTCCGCCCCCCTCGCCCCGGGATCGGGTGCGGTCAGGGCTGGCGGGCGGTCGCGCTGACCTTCTCCGCGGCGGCGGCCACCGAGCCGCGGGTCGTGGCGGCCAGACTGGTCTGCTCGTGCAGCGACGCCTCGACCTCGCGCTGGGCGGCGGCGACCGAGCCGAGCCGGTCCGCGACCCCGCCCACCGCGGTCGCCGCCGCGAGCGCGCCGGCGGTGACCTGGCCGACCGTCGTCTCGATCCGGCCGGTCGCGGCGGCGGTCTGGGCGGCGAGGTCCTTGACCTCGTTGGCGACCACGCCGAAACCCTTCCCGGCCTCGCCGGCGCGGGCGGCCTCGATCGTCGCGTTCAGCGCGAGCAGCTTCGTCTGGTCGGCGACGGCCTGGATGAGCCCGGCGACGGTGGCGATGTCGGCGATCGCGGTCTCCAGCTCCCCGATGACGGTCCGCGCGTGGTTGGAGTCGCTGAGCGCCGCCTCGACGTCGGTCACGGCGTCGCGGACCGAGCCGGTCATCACGGCCAGCTTCTCCTCGAACGACTCCATCGCCGCGCCCGCCTCGGCGCCGAGCTGGACCCCGGCGTCGGCGACGTCGGCGAGCACCGTCTCGAGCCGCCGCCCGAGCCGCTCGCTGTGCGCGACCTGCTCCGCGGCGTTGGTCGCGGCCGCCTCCTCGCGCCTGGTGGCGTCGTCGGCGGCGGCCCGCAGCGCCGTCTGGTTCTCCGCGGCGACGCGGGCCCGCTCGGCGTCGACCTCGGCCTCCGCGTTCGCGGCGAACCGCCAGTACGCCAGCTGCGTCAGGCACATCGCGACCACGAAACCGGCGTGCATCAACGCGAACAGGATCGGGTGGTCGCGCGCCTGCGGGCTGCTGAACAACATCTCCGGCATCGTCAGCGCGACGAGCAGGTGGTGCGCCGCGACCAGCACGACGTTGGTCAGCAGGGTCACCCATTCCTGGTACAGGCTGACCAGCCCCACCACGACGAAGAAGTGGAAGTGCAGGTCGGTGAGGCCGTTGCCGGCGTGCACGAGCGCCGCGGCGGCGAAGAACAGCCCCGCCGACACCGCGACCGCCGCGCCGCGCCGGCTCCGGGCGACGCTGCCGGTGACCGCGCAGACGAGCGCGCCGGCGATGGCCGACCACACGAGCCACGCGCCGCCGTGCGCGTGCTCACCGATGATCGAGTGCCCGTTGATGACGGCGATGAGCACGAGCACCGGCAGGTGCAGCACCAGTACCAGCCGCTGCGCCCGGTGCCTGGACTGGAACGCAGCGTCGCTGAGCCGGACCTTCGGCATGAGCCAGGCGAGGATTCCGGGCATGACGTTGACGCTCCTCCGCACGGTCGGCCACGCGGCTCTTTCCGCAGGACCCAACCGTCCATCGGCCGCCGGACGCCGTTCTGTAGGTCGTTCGCGGATGTACCACCAAAGCGTCCGACACCACGACGACCCGGCGGTGCAAGCGTCAACCGGCCTCCGCGAGCAGAGCTGCGACCTCGGTGGGAGACGGCAGCCCTTCGGTGTCCCCGGCGGTGGCGACCACCTTCGCCGCGAAGCGGGTGCCCAGCCAGGCCGCGCCCCTGGGGCCGGTCCCGGCGACGCGGGCGGCGAGATACGCCCCGGCGAAGGCGTCGCCGGCGCCGACCGGGTCGACCACCCGCACCGCCACGGACGGCAGGTGGGTGGGCGTGCCGCCCTCGTGCCAGCAGCCGTCGGCGCCGGCTTTCAGCACCACCTCGCGCACGCCGGCGGCCTTGGCCAGCGCGAAGACCGTGGCGGGGTCGTCCGTGCCGAAGAGCGGCACCGCCTCGTCCATCCCGAGGAGGAGGTACGTCGTCATCGGCAGCAACGCCCGTGCGACCTCGACCGCGGCGTCGAGCCCGGGGCGGAGGTTCGGGTCGACGGCGACCGGCACCCCTCGCGCGTGTGCCTCCCGCGCGAGGCGCAGCACCGCCCGGCGCGGGCCGTCACCGAGCGCGGCGGTCAGCCCGGACACCGCGACCAGGCCCGGTCCGGCCGCGAGCGCACGGTCGGCGTCCGCCTCGTCGAGGGCGGAGGCGGCGGAACCGGCCCGGTAGTAGTGCACCCGGCGGGCGCCGTCGGGGCGGACGTCCTTCATGAACACGCCCGTCGGCCGGCCGCCGTCCACCGTGACGAGCCCGGTCCCGACGCCGAGGCCCGCGGCGGCCGCGACGACCCGCCGCCCGAACGGGTCGTCGCCGACCCGGCTGCAGAACGCGGCCCGCGCACCTGCCCGGGCCGCCGCCGCCAGGAGGTTGAGCTCGGCGCCGGCCACGTGCACCGACGCCGTCCCGCACTCCTCCAGCGGGAGGAGGTCGGCGGGCTGGAAGAGCACCATCGCCTCTCCGAGCCCGACGATCAGCGGCGCGGCGGTCATGCGAGCCACCTGGCGCGCAGGTCGGGGCGCAGGAACGCGGCCGGGGAGGCGATCGACAGCCCGCCGTCGACGGGCAGGCAGGCGCCGGTGACGAACCCGGCGGCCGGGGACGCCAGGAACGCGACCGCGGACGCCACCTCCTCCGGCCGCCCGACCCGGCCGAGCGGGTAGCCCTCGGCGGCGGCCGGGAGGTCCTCGTTGCCGATCATGCCGGGGGCGACGGCGTTGACGCGGATGCCGCGGGGCCCGTACTCGAGGGCGAGCTGCCGCACGAGACCGTCCAGTCCGGCCTTGGCCGCGGCGTACGAGGGCAGGCCCGGCGCGGCGAGGAAACTGTTGACGGACGTGACCGCGACGATGCTGCCGCCGGAGGTCATGTGCGGCAGCGCCGCCCGGCAGGCGTAGAACGCGCCGGAGAGCGTCACGTCGATCGCGGAGCGCCACTCGTCGTCGGTCTGCGCCTCGGCGGCCGCGACCGGCATCACCGCGGCGGCGAGGACCAGCACGTCGAGCCGCCCGAACAGGGCGACGGCCCGGCCCACCACACCGGTGGCGCCGGCGGCGGTGGAGCAGTCCGCGGCCCAGCTCGCCTCGAACGCCGGGTCGTCGGTGGTGTCCAGGGCGGCGCCGGCGACCCGGTCACCGGCGAACGCCCGCCCGATCGCCAGCCCGATCGGCGACGTCGCCCCGATGACGAGCACGCCCCTCACCTCAGGCCCCCCACGACGGGCGAGCGCAGCACCACGCGGCACTCCACCACGGGCGCGTGCCGCGCCACGCGGCCCGCCAAGCGACCCCCCACGCGGCCCGCCACGGCGTGAGCGCCGCTCACCGCGACCGGTCCGTGATGCCGAGGTCGTCCAGGATCACGGTCAGCGCGGCGAGGGTGGCCGGGTCGGCGTCCACCGCGGGCGCCCGGACCGTCGTGGAGTCGATGACGCCGCGCCGGTGCAGGACGTGCTTGTGGATCGACCACGCGATGCCCGGCTGGAGGCCGAACCGGATCAGCGGCAGCAGCCGGTTGAACCCGGCCCGCGCCTCCGCCGCCGCCCCGGCCTCATGCGCGCGGAGGACCGGCGCCAGCAGGTCCGGGAACTCGCTCGCGGGCATCGTGCCGACGGCGCCCCGGGTGTACTCCTCCAGGACGAACAGCGCGTTCTGCCCGCCGAGCACGAGGAAGTCCGCGGCCGCCGCCTCGATGACGGCACCGACCTTCGGGGCGGTCGGCTGGGTCTCCACCTTCACCGAGTCGACGCCGTCGAGCTTGGACAGCTCGACGATGAGCGGCACCGGCAGGTTCACCCCGGTCGACGCCGGCGCGTCCTGCACCATCACGGACAGCCCGCCGGCGGCCGCGACCGTGCCGTAGAAGTCGACGATCTGCGCGGGGGAGGGCTTCACCATGAACGGCGGGATGAGCATGGCGACGCTGGCCCCGGCGTCGGCCGCGGCGCGGCACTGGTCGACCGCGTCGCCGGTGCCGGTCGCCGACACGCCCGCGACGATCGGCAGCGCCGGGCCGAGCGCGGCCCGCACGACGGCGAGGATCGAGGCCCGCTCGGCCGCGGTCAGCGTGAAGCCCTCGCTGGCGAAGCCGAACACCGCGACGCCGGAGACGCCCGCGGCGACGGAGAACTCGACGAGCCGGCGCAGGCCGTCCGTGTCGAGGGAGCCGTCGGGGTGGAACGGGGTGGCGAGCACGGGGATCAGCCCGCGCACGTCGGTGGAGCGGCTCATGCCGCCACCTCCGGTCCGCCGCGGCCGGCGGCTGCGCTGTGCGACGGCATGCTCATTGGTCCTCCAGAAGGGCGGTGATGTCGACGTCGACGCCGAGGCCCGGCGCGGTCGGCACTTCGAACGATCCGGGTCCGCCGGTCAGCGGCCGGGTGAGGATGCGGTTGGCGACGGGGAACGGGCCGGGCTGGAACTCGAAGACCGGCATGGCCTCGATCGCGGCGGCGACGTGGATCCCGGCGGCGAGGACGACGCCCAGGCCGACGGAGTGGTGCGGCGCGACCGGCACGTGGTGCACCGACGCGATCTCGGCGATCGCCATCGCCTCGGTGATCCCGGTCCGGCCCACGTCGGGCTGCGCCACGTCCAGGGCCCGGTCCTGCAGCCACAGCTTGAACTCGAAGCGGTTGCGCAGCGTCTCGCCGACGGCGACGGGCGTGATGAGCGCGGCGGCGAGCTCGTGGTGCCCGTCGACGTCCTCCGGGGCGAGGGGCGCCTCCAGGAACCAGGCGCCGCGCGCGTCGAGTGCCTTGCCCAGGCGCAGCGCCTCGGACAGCGAATAGGCCCAGTGCGCGTCGACGGCGACCCGCATCCCGGTGGCGGCGACCGCGTCGAACGTGGCGATGTCCTCCTCCACCCCACGGCCGAGGTGGAGCTTCACCGACGTTGCACCCTGTGCAATCCAGTTGCGCGCGAGGTCGGCCCGCTCGGCGTCGGTGGCGACGGGCAGCCCCGAGACGTAGGTGGGCACGGTGTCCCGGTAGGCCCCGCCGAGCAGCGCGTGCACGGGCAGTCCCGCGGCCTTGCCCGCCAGGTCCCACAGCGCGATGTCCACCGCGGCCAGGGCGTCCGCCTGGTGGCCGACGAGATGCCCGCGCTCCCGCATGAGCCCGGTCAGCCTGGTCCAGAGCGGCCGGACCCGGCGCGGGTCCTGCTTCAGCAACGCGGGCGTCAGCAGCCGGTCGACGATCGCCTGCACGATCTCCGGCCCGACGGGTGCGAGCGCCTCGCCCCAGCCCTCGGTGCCGTCGTCGCAGGTGATCCTGACCAGCAGCGTCTCGTAACGGTCCGAGTACAGACTGCGCCACGGCGGCCGAGTGTAATAGTCGGATTTTTCGGGATTGGAGCGCGTCGCGGCGCCCAGGTAGACGTCCTCGCCACGCAGTTTGAGCGGGAACGTCGCCACGTCAACGATCCTCACGGCGCACCCCCGCCCTGCGGTTGACCACTTGCAGCATGCGGGATATCTTGCCGTATCACGCAAGCAACTTCCAGAGAGGGACCCGATGGCTTCGGATGTCGGAAGCAACCAGAGCGTCGAGCGGGCGCTGACGGTGCTGCGGGTCTTCACGGCCGGCCGCGCCGAGCTGCGCGTCTCCGACGTCGCCAAGCTCGCAGACCTTGGACTCTCCACCGCCTCGCGCCTGCTCGCAACCCTGGAGGCGGCCGGCTTCGTCGACCGCGACCCGGTCAGCGGGCTCTATCGGCTGGGCCTGGACACGGTCAGCCTCGGCGGCGCGGTCCTCAACAGTCACCCCGTGCACCGTGAGGCGCGCCAGATCGCCCAGAACCTGGCGGCCGACCTCGGGCTCGGCGTCAACGTCGCGGTCCGCCGCGACGCCAGCCTCTTCTACCTGCTCAACTTCGAGGGGCGGCAGGCGCCGCGGGCGTTCGTCCTCGCCGGGCAGCGCAACCCGCTGCACGCCACCGGCCTGGGCAAGTCGCTGCTGACCGGCCTGACCCCGATGGAGCGGCGCGGGCTGCTGCCCGCCGCCGCCCTGGTCGCCTACACGCCCCGCACGATCACCACCCACGAGAAGCTCGACGCCGAGCTCGAGCGGACCGCCGCCCGGGGCTATGGCTCGGAGCTGGAGGAGCTGGCCCTCGGCCGCGCCTGCGTCGCCGCCCCGATCCGCGACGGCGCCGGCAGCGTCGTCGCCGCGCTGTCGGTGTCCGGGCCGCTGTCCGCAATCGACTTGCAGAACCGGGAGGTCGCCTTGTCGCGGATGGTCATCGAGGCCGCCGACTCGATCAGCATCGGCCTCGGCTATGTCGGCCCGGCGCACCACCCGGCGGCGGGCGCGGTGACGCTGTGAACAAGGGCGCGCTGAAGGACGGCACGTTCGGCTTCCTGCTGACCCTGCCGGCGCTCGCGATGCTCGGCGCGGTCGTGCTGTATCCGCTGATCGGGTCGCTGTCCACGAGCCTGTTCAACCAGAGCCTGGTGCTGCCGGGCCGCTCGTTCGCCGGCCTGGACAACTTCAGCGAGGTGCTCCGGCGCAACTTCTGGCCGGTCCTGGAGCACACCGTGGTGTTCACGGTCGGCTCGACCGTCGTGCCCGTCGTCATCGGCTTCGCCCTGGCCCTCGCCCTCAACACGAAGCTGCGCGGCCGGGCCGTCCTGCGCGGGCTGTTCCTGATGCCCTGGGTCATCCCCGGGGTCGTCGTGTCGTTCGTCTGGCTGTGGATCTTCAATGCCAACTACGGTCTGCTCAACGGGTTGCTGGTCCAGCTGCACCTGATCGACGAGCCGATCGTCTGGCTCGGCAGCCCAGGCACCGCCATGACCGCCATCATCGTGGCCAAGAGCTGGGCGAGCTTTCCCTGGATCATGGTGATGCTGCTCGCCGGGCTGCAGACCGTGCCCGACGCGCTGCACGAGGCGGCCGCGCTCGACGGCGCCGGGGCGATCAACCGGTTCTGGCATGTGACGCTGCCGCACCTGCGCGGCATCCTCGGCATCGTCGTGCTGCTCGAGGTGATCTGGAACGTGCAGCACTTCGACATGATCTACGTGCTGACCGGCGGCGGGCCCGCGGGCTCCACGACCACGTTCGCCGTCGCCGTCTACGACACCGCGTTCAAGGCCTTCGACCTCGGCAAGGCCAGCGCCCTCGGCGCCCTGTGGCTGGTCCTCATCCTCGTCCTCGTCGTGGTCTACGTGCGGATCTCCGAGCGGGGTGAGGCCGCATGAGCGCGCCCACCCTGACGAAGCCGTCGGCACCACCGGCACCTGCCCCGGTCAGGAAGGCCGCCCGGAAGCGCCGGCTGTTCGGCCCCGCCACCACCGTCGCACTCATCGGGATCTTCGCGTTCGGCCCCGTCTACTGGGTGCTCGTCACCGCCCTGACCCCCACCCACGACGTGTTCCGGTTCCCGCCGCACTTCGTTCCCGACCGGATCACCTTCGAGCACTTCACCGCCATCTTCGACAACGCCAAGCTCCTGCGGTACCTGATGAACAGCCTCATCGTGTCGAGCCTGACGGCGGTGTTGACGGTGATCGTGGCGGCCTACACGGGGTATTCGTTCGCGAAGTTCCGTTACCGGGGGCGGCGGTCGCTGATGTACCTGGTGCTCGCGTCGCAGATGTTCCCGCAGGCGTTGCTGCTGATCACCTTGTACCTGGTGTTCTCCCAGGTCGGGCTGATCAACTCCTACCTCGCGCTGATCCTGTCCTTCACCACGTTCACGCTCCCGCTGTGCGTGTGGATGCTCAAGGGCTTCTTCGACACCATCCCCGACGAGCTCATCGAGGCCGCCAAGATGGACGGCGCCGGGCAGGGCGCCATCATCCACCGCATCCTGCTGCCGGTCTCCCTGCCCGGGCTGGTCGCCACCGGCCTGTTCGCGTTCATCCGCGGCTGGAACGACTTCATCTTCGCCCTGACCCTGGCCGGACCCGACAAGCAGACCCTCCCACCCGGCCTGGTCAACACCTACCTCGGCGAGTTCGAGACCGCCTGGCCCGACCTGATGGCCGCCTCCCTGGTCGTCTCCCTGCCCGTCGTCATCGGTTTCACCATCCTCCAGCGCTATCTGGTCGCCGGCCTCACCTCCGGCGCCGTGAAGGGCTGAACACCCCCCGCCCTCTGAGGAGATCCACCATGGCTGTTTCCCGCCGCGACATGCTGAGACTGGCCGGCCTCGGCGCGCTCGGCACCACCCTCGCCGCCTGCGCCCCCTCGACCAACACCCCCGCCCCGGCCGGCACCGAAGGCCTGAAGGACGACGGCGTCAAGGAATTCCCGCTGACGAGCTGGTCGTTCAACGAGGCCGTCACCAAGGAGCCGATCCAGGCCCAGATCGACAAGTACACCGCCGCCAACGCCGGCACGAAGATCAGCACTCCGTCGTATCCGTACAACGACTACCTCAACCAGCTGCTGCTGCAGGTACAGGGCGGGCAGCTGACCGGAGCGGTGCAGCTGGACGTCGCATGGCTGGCCACCCTCGCCGCCACCGGCAAGCTCCTGGACCTCAAGAGCGTCGCCGCCGGCCTCGACTTCGCCCCGGCCGCGCTCGCCCTCGGCCAGTCCGGCGGCGTGCAGTACGGGCTGCCGTGGACGTTCGCGGGCATCGGCCTGATCAGCAACAACGAGCTGCTCACCAAGGCGGGCGTGACGAGCGCCCCGAAGACCGTCGCGGAGTTCGAGGCGGCGCTGACCGCGGTCAAGGGCCTCGGCGGCGGGGTCGTGCCGTGGGCCGGGATGACGAAGGTCGACCAGCTCAAGGACATCATCCCGTGGATGTGGGAGTTCGGCTCGCCCATCGTGGAGAACAACAAGGTCGTCATCGGCGACGACGGCAGCGTCGAGGCGCTCACCTGGTACAAGAAGCTCTACGACCAGAAGCTCATCGCCCCCGACGTCAACCGCGTCGACGCCCGCGCCCTCATGTCCCAGGGCAAGACCGCGTTCTACGAGGACGCCATCGGCGGCCGCGCCGCCGTCACCAAGTCCTCCCCGGACAAGGACCTCGCCGCCAAGATGGTCCCCGTCGCCCGCCCCGTCAAGAACAGCGGCGACAAGCCCCGGCACCTCGCCTGGGGGCAGGTCATCGCCGTCATGAACGGCGCCGGCGCGGCCGCCGCCGCGAACTACGCCAAGACCGTCACCACCGACGCCGGCTACAACATCGACTGGTTCACGAAGACGGGCCTGCCGCCGACCACCAACGCGGGCCTCGCCGACGCCGCCGTCAAGAACGACAAGTTCGCCACCGACTTCACCAGCCAGATCGGCGCCAACTCCAGCGCCAGCCCGTTCTGGATCTACCCGCAGTTCTCGCAGATGGAGAAGGTGCTCGCCGAGGAGGTCCAGTCGATCCTCATCGGCAAGAAGAGCCCCAAGGACGCCCTCATGTCGGCCCGCGAGCGGATGAACGCGCTCATCAAATGACGTTCGACGAACTGCTCGAAGGCCGCCCTCTCGTCGCGATCCTGCGAGGTGTACCGGTCCCGCGCGCCCTCGACATCGCGCGGGCCGTGTGGGGCAGCGGGCTCGGCGTGGTCGAGGTGCCGATCCAGACCCCTGACGCGGTGGAGTGCCTGCGGGCGCTCGCCGCGCAGGGGCACCCGGTCGGCGCCGGCACGGTCCGCACCCCGGCACAGGTCGAGGCCGCGGCCGAGGCCGGTGCCGTGTTCACCGTCGCGCCCGGCCTCGACCTCGACGTCGTGCGCGCCAGCCACGCCGCCGGGCTCCCGCACCTGCCCGGCGTCGCCACTCCTACCGAGGTCCACCACGCCCTGCAAGCCGGTTGCGACTGGCTCAAGGCGTTCCCGGCCGGGGCGCTCGGCCCCGGCTGGCTGCGCGAGCTGCGCGGCCCGTTCCCCGAGGCGAAGTTCGTCGCCACCGGCGGCATCGACGCCGGCAACGCACCCGACTACCTGGCCGCCGGCGCCCGCGCGCTGGGGGTCGGCGGCGCCGTCACCCGCGACGGCGGCCTGCCACCGCTCCTGGAGGTCCTCCGCCGGACCTGAGCACCCCGCCCTCAGGAAGGGACAGATGAACAGAGCCGTTCTGGTCGCCGCCACCGCCATGGCGACGGCCCTCGTCACCGTGCCCGCAACCGCCGGGCACGCCGCGCCCGCCGCCGTCAGCCTCGTGCCGTACGGCATCGACAGCTCCAACCAGGCGGCCTGGTGGTCGCCGCTGGACACGTACACCCCCGGCAACGACTACGCGTATCTCGCCTTCAACGAGCCCGGCTCGACCGCCGGCACGCACCGGGTCGCGATCGCCCGGCGCGACACCGCCGGCGGCTGGACGAAGCTGCCCGTCATGAACGGCGCCGCGCAGGCCGAGTACACCGACGACGTCGGGCACAACCAGCCGTCGATCGCGCGGGACGGCAGCGGCCGCTTCCACGTGTTCGCCAGCATGCACAACAACGCCTGGCGCTACTTCCGCTCCGACACCGTCGGCGGCAACCCCACCAACCACGCCGCCGACCTGCCGGACCAGGGGATCGGCGTCACCTACCCGGTGCTGACCACCGCGCCCAACGGCGACCTCTACCTCATCGCCCGGCTCGACGGCGCATCCGCCCGCTCCGGCCGGCTGTACCGCTGGAACAACGCCGCCTCCACCTGGACCAGGGTCGCGGTGTTCGCCGAGTCGGCCAACCGCGCCGTCTACCCCGACGACCTGCAGTTCGACAGCGCCGGCAACCTGCACATCCTGTGGGAGTGGGGGCTGTACCCGGCGACCGCGTTCCGCCACCAGCTCAGCTACCTGCTCTACAAGCCGGCGGGCAACACCTTCGCCGACCGCACCGGCGCCGCGGTCACCGTGCCCGTCAGCACCGCCACCGCCGACGTCGTCCAGCCGCTCGAGACCGGCGAGGTGTACCAGGGCAACGACGGCACCGGGCCGGCGGTGCAGAGCGCCAAGCTCACCGTCGACGGCACCAGCCCGAAGGTCGCCTACCGCTACCGCAGCGGCACGAACTTCATGGTCCGCTACGCCTACGTCTCGGGCACGACGTGGGTCCGCGACACGGTCTACTCCGCCGCGCAGACCAGCGCCGCCATCGACATCACCTGGCACCCGACCGAACAGAAGCGCGTCTACTACACCACCGCCGCCGGGGTGATGTACGTGGCGACCAAGCCCGGCACGACCTGGACCGCCGCCGCGGTCGCGCCCGGCATCCCCGTGCAGCGCTTCGCCGTCGAGCGCACCAGCGCCGGCGTCGACGTGCTGTACCTCGTCGACCTCACCAACCTTCGCCTGTACTACGGGAGGAACTGATGCGCCGCCTGCTCGCAATCGTGTTGCTCGCCCCCGCAGCCGCCCTCATCCCAGCGGTGGAGGCGCACGCCGACCCCGCCGGCACCGGTTACACGCTCGTGTTCGAGGACCAGTTCAACGGCTCCGCGGTCGACACCGCGAAGTGGAACTACCGCACCGACTCCAAGGCGTACAGCACCCAGCGCCCGCAGAACGTCTCCGTCAGCGGCGGCAACCTGAACATCGCCCTGAAGAAGGAGACCTACGGCGGCAAGGACTACACCGGCGGCGGCGTCGTCAGCAAGCAGACGCTGCGGTACGGCTACTACGAGACCCGGGCCAAGCTCAACGACGGCGCCGGCTGGCACAGCTCGTTCTGGCTAATGGCCGGCGACGGCTCGACCACCTACCCGGCCTCCCAGCGCACCGAGATCGACGGCTTCGAGATCGACTCGATCAGCCCGACCCGCATCCACCACGGCGTACTGACCTGGAAGGGCAACGGCGTCTCGGCCGGGAAGTCCTACGGCACCACGTACACCAGCAGCACCATCGACTCGAGGGACTGGCACGTCTACGGCATCGACTGGTCCGAGACGAGCACGAAGTTCTACATCGACGGCGTGCTCAAGTACACCGCGCCCTACCTGCCCAGCGACTGGACGCACGACTACACCAGCATCTGGCTCACCAGCATCGCCTACGGCAGCGTCCCCGACGCGACGAAGCTGCCGTCGGCCGTGCAGTTCGACTACGTGAAGTACTGGCAGAAGGACTACTACGTCGACGACGACGGTCCCGCGGCGTACGGCTACAGCGAGACCGGCACCTGGGCCACCTCCACGCTGACCGGCTGGACCACCGGCTCGCCGACCCGCTACGCCGCCTGCAACTCCGGTGGGAACACCGCGACCTGGCGCCCCAACCTCCGTGCGGCCGGCACCTACAAGGTCTCCTACTACAAGGTGGCGGCGGCCAACAGCGACCCGGCGGCCAAGCTCACCGTCGCCGGCACCCAGACCACGGTCAACGGCACCACCGGCGCGTCCGGCTGGGTCGACCTCGGCACCTTCGCTCTGCCGGCCGGCACCGGCACGGCGGTCACCCTGACCGGCTCCGGCAGCGGCTGCGCGAGGGCGGACGCGGTGAAGTTCACCCGCGTCTGAGACGCGGACCAGGGCTGAGCGATGATTGTTGACTTGCGGAATACTTGCCTCGCAAGTATCGTTGCAGCAGGCGACAACCCGCTCAGCCCTGGAGGCACAAGATGCCCGCGATCACCGCAGACAACGTCCTCGCGCTGCCCCGCGTGTCCACCCCGGACCCGGTCTCGGCGCGCCCCCGCCCCGTGGTGTCCGTGACCACGGCGCCGAAGGGCTTCGAGGGGGAGGGCTTCCCCGTCCGCCGCGCGTTCGCGGGCGTCGACCTGCGCACCCTCGACCCGTTCATCCACATGGACCAGATGGGCGAGGTGGAATACGCCCCGGGCGAGCCCAAGGGCACCCCGTGGCACCCGCACCGCGGCTTCGAGACCGTCACGTACATCATCGACGGCGAGTTCGTGCACAGCGACTCCAACGGTGGCGGCGGCGTCATCCGCGACGGCGACACCCAGTGGATGACGGCGGGCTCCGGCCTGTTGCACATCGAGACCCCGCCCGAGCACCTCGTCGTCAGCGGCGGGCTCTTCCACGGCTTCCAGCTGTGGGTCAACCTGCCGCGGGCCGACAAGTTCGCCGCCCCGCGCTACCAGGACATCCGCGGCGGGCAGGTCGCGCTGCTCAGCTCGCCCGACGGCGGCTCGCTGCTGCGGGTCATCGCCGGTGAGCTCGACGGCCACGCCGGCCCGGGCAACACCTACACGCCGATCACCATGATCCACGCGACGATCTCGCCCGGGGCGTCGCTCACCCTGCCGTGGCGCAAGGACTTCAACGCCCTCGCGTACACGCTCGCCGGGAAGGGCACCGTGGGCACCAAGGGCCGGCCGGTCGAGCTCGGCCAGCTCGCGGTCTTCGGCGAGGGCGACAGCATCACCGTCACCGCCGACGCCCGGCAGGACCCGCGGCACCCCACGATGGACGTGCTGTTCCTCGGCGGAAAGCCGATCCGGGAGCCCGTCGTGGCGTATGGTCCGTTCGTCATGAACACCAAGGCCGAGGTCGTGCAGGCGTTCGAGGACTACCAGGCCGGCCGGCTCGGCAGCATCCCCGCGGCGCACGCCGACGTTCGGGGAGAGGCGTCCTGAGTGGACATCGAGGTCGTCGACGACCCGTCGCAGCACCGCTTCGAGCTGCGGGTCGACGGTGCGCACGCGGGCGCGGCCCACTACCGGCTGCAGCCGGGTGAGATCGTCTTCACCCACACCGAGGTCGACAAGGCCTTCGAGGGGCAGGGCCTGGGCAGCAAGCTCGCCGCCGGGGCCCTGACCGCCGCGAAGGAGAAGGACCTGAAGATCGTGCCCCAGTGCCCCTTCATCGCCGCCTATCTCAAGCGGCACCCGGAGCTCGGCTGATCGGCTGCAGCCCGATCGGGTTCGGATGGCGCAGCGTCCGCGACGCCTGGACCGCGATCGGGTGCAGCAGCTCCGCACAGCGCGCCGTGGCGGTGGTCCCGAGGACCCGCCACGGCGTCGCGGCGAGTGCGTCGGTCGTCCGTTCGATGGCGGCGTAGGCCTCCCGCGCCCGGCCGGTCGCGCGGCCCTCCGCGTCCAGCCAGCCCCGGCCGCGGAGCCGGTCGACCGCCGCGGCCCACTCCTCGTCGGTCCAGCCCCTGGCCGGCTGGTAGAACTCCCGGCCGGCGCCGTCGAGCAGCGCCACCCGCCACACGTTGCTCTCCACGCCGTCGAGACCCTCGACGAGCAGCGCCGCCACGTGGCCGTCGCCACGGTGCTCGCGCAGCGTGGTCGCCGCCTGCCACAGCACCGCCGCCGGGTCCTCCGCCGTGTCCTGCGGCATGGGCAGCGTCGCGTTCGCCGCGCCCAGCACCCGGCCGTGCAGGTCCACCGCCTCCGCCGCGGCCCGCAACAGGCGTGCGGCCTCGGTCAGGTCGCCGTCCACCTTGAGCAGGACCCGCCGGGCGCCGTCCAGCCGCGCGTCGAGCGCCGCCGCAGGGGTGATCCGGGTCCACACGTCCGGCAGCGCCCGGGTCACCATCCGCGGCGCGAAGCCGTAGAACGCCGCGAGCACCGGCCCCGCCGGCACCGCGCCGAGCGGGGCGCAGCGGCCGGCGAAGTACCCGCGCCAGAACCCGCGCAGGCCCGCCTCCTCGAACGCGCCGAGGGCGTCGCCGGCGAAGTAGGTGATCGCGTGGACCGGCTCGAACAGGCTCCACATGCGACGTTCGGTCGACAACTCTGTCATGGACCTGACGATATACGCGAGGGGTGTGCCGGACCATTCCCGAACGGCCTGTGACGTCGTTCACGAGGGTGAGGTGTACGGAACCGTTTCGTACACTCGCCGGCCGGGAGTAGGGTTCCGATACGAAACGGTTCCGTACACCTGCGATCCAGGACTTGCGGAATCCGGCCTTCACGATCTAGGAAGTGGTCATGTCTCCCACGCCGAAGCCCGGCCGCCGCGAAGCGATCTGCGAAGCGGTCTTCGAGCTGCTCGGCGAGGTCGGCTACGACCGCATGTCGATGGACGCCGTGGCGGCGCGGGCCCGCGCCAGCAAGGCCACCATCTACCGGGGCTGGCCCAACAAGCCCGACCTGGTGATGGACGCCTTCGAGCACCGGTTCGGCGGCCCGTTCGAGCCGCAGGACACCGGCACGCTGCGCGGCGACCTGATGGCGCTGCTCACCGCGGCCTGCGACGTGGCCAACAGTCCCGACGGCGACGTCATGACCGGTCTGCTGACCGCGGCCACCCGCAACCCGGAGCTGGCCGAGACGTTCCGCCGGTGTGTGTACGAGGCGAAGCGCTCCGCGTACGACACCATCGTGCGCCGCGCGGTCGACCGCGGCGAACTGCCCGCCGGCACCACCGCCGAGCTGCTGCAGGAGATCCTGCACGCCATGGTGCTCAACCGGACCATGTGGCACGAGGGGCCGCTCGACACCGCGTTCGCGACGCGGGTCGTCGACCGCGTGCTGCTGCCCGTCCTGCGCCAGCCTGCCTGACTTTCACGTTCTCCGTTCTTTGTTGAAGGCCCACCTCCGGTGCGGCCGCGATCAACCATGCCTTGGAGGCATCCGCACATGGCAGTCCAATCGGGGGAAACGACGACCGTCGACCCCAAACGCTGGCTCGCGCTCTCGGTCATCGCCGTCGCGCAGCTCATGGTGGTGCTCGACGCCACCGTCGTGAACATCGCCCTGCCCTCGGCGCAGGAGGCCCTGCACATCTCCACCGCCGACCGGCAGTGGATCGTCACCGCGTACACCCTGGCCTTCGGCGGCCTGCTGCTGCTCGGCGGCCGGATCGCCGACTTCTTCGGGCGCCGCCGCACGTTCCTCGTCGGCCTCCTCGGCTTCGCCGGTGCGTCCGCCCTCGGCGGTGCCGCGGTCAACGCCGAGACGCTCTACGCCGCCCGCGGCCTGCAGGGTGCCTTCGGCGCGCTCCTCGCGCCCGCCGCCCTGTCCCTGATCACGGTCACCTTCACCGAGGCGAAGGAGCGCGCCAAGGCGTTCGGCGTCTTCGGCGCGATCTCCGGCGGTGGCGCGGCGATCGGGCTCATCTCGGGCGGCCTGCTCACCCAGTACGCCAACTGGCGCTGGACCCTCCTGGTCAACATCCCCATCGCGATCATCGCCTTCGTCGCCGCGCTGCCCGTCGTGCGGGAGAGCAAGGCCAGCGACGACACCCGCTACGACGTCCCCGGTGCCGTCCTGGCCACCGTCGGTCAGGTCGCGCTGGTGTACGGCTTCACGAAGGCCGCGACCGACGGCTGGAGCAGCGGCGTCACCATCGGCTGGCTCGCCGCCGCCGGCATCCTCCTCGCGGCGTTCGTCGTCTGGGAGTCCCGTGCGAAGCACCCGCTGCTGCCGCTGCGCGTGCTGTGGGACCGCAACCGCGGCACCTCGTTCATCGTCTCGATCCTGGTCGGCGCGGGCATGCTCGGCATGTTCCTGTTCATGACCTTCTACCTGCAGCAGACGATGGGCTACTCGGCGCTCAAGAGCGGCGTCGCCTACCTGCCGTTCTCCGCGGGCATCATCGTCGCGGCCACCCTCGCGGCCCGGTTCCTGCCCCGCGTCGGACCCCGGGTCATCATGTCCGTCGGCGGCGTCCTCGCCACCGCGGCGATGATCTGGCTGACCCGCCTCGACCTGCACTCCGACTACGTGGTGGACATCCTGCCCGCGTTCATCGCGATGAGCGTCGGCATGGGCCTCGTCTTCGTGCCGCTGAGCAGCGTCGCCCTCACCGGCGTCGCCAACCACGACGCGGGCGTGGCGAGCGCGCTGGTCAACACCACCCAGCAGGTCGGCGGCTCGCTCGGCACGGCCCTGCTCAACACCATCTTCACCACGGCCGTGACCGGCTACCTCACCACGCACGCGGCGTCGCCGCTCGGCCAGGCGGAGGCGGCGATCCACGGGTACAACGTCGCCTTCACCGCCAGCGCCGTCCTGCTGGGCGTCGCGGCGCTCCTGGTGATCCTCTTCATCCGCCGCACGCCGGCCGATGTCGCCAGCACCTCCGACCAGTCCCAGGTGCCTGTCCTCGTGCACTGAGGCATCCGTCCGGTCCCGGGTCCCCGCACCGCTCGCCGGTGGCGGGGACCCTTCGGCCGGTGCGGTGCCGCTCCTGCCCTCCGGTCGGCGGGTGATCCGTCGACGCGGGCGGCCGTCCGTGGGCGCCGGACGGTGGCTGATGCGCTGCCGGCCGGGCTCCGGGCGGCGGGTGCCGCGCGGGCTCCGGTCCGTGGCGGTCGCGACGGTGGGTGGTGCGCCCGCCGACCGGCATCCGGTCGGCGGGTGCCGCGCGGGCTCCGGTCCGTGGCGGTCGCGACGGTGGGTGGTGCGCTGCCGACCGGCATCCGGTCGGCGGGTCAGGACGGCGGGGCGGTGCTCTCGCGGACGATGAGGTCGACGGGGACGAGGATCTGCTCGGCGGTGGGGACGCTGCCTGCGCGGGTCTCGGCGATAGCCCTGGTCAGCGCCGCGGCGGCGGCCCGGCCCTTCGCGAGGACGTCCTGGCGGACGGTGGTCAGCGCCGGGCGCATCCGCGCGGCGAGCGGGCTGTCGTCGAAACCGACCACCGACAGGTCCTCGGGCACCCGCAGTCCCAGGTCGTGCGCCGCCTGGACGACCCCCTGGGCGATCGCGTCGGAGAAGCAGAGGATCGCGGTGGGGCGGGGGTCCTGCGTGAGGAGGAGCTTGGCGCCGTCGTATCCGTCCTCGGGCTGACCGTGCGCGAGCCGGACGACCGGCGGGGTGATGCCGGCCGGGGTCAGGGCGTCGAGCCAGCCGAGGATGCGCTGCTGCGCCACGTATCCGTCGACGACCTTCTCGCCCGCGCCACCCGCCGCGCCGGGGTCGTCAGCGGTGCCTGCCGTCTCTTCGGTGCGCGCTGGCTCCGTGGTGCCTGCCGTCTCCGCGGTGCCTGGGATGACGGCGCCGGTGGGCAGCAGGCCGTGGGCGCCGCGCACGCCGCTGGTGATGACGGCGACGCGGCGGTGCCCGAGGTCGACGACGTGCTGGGCCGCGGCGCGGGCGCCGGGGCGGTCGGCGACGTTGACGCTCGGGATGCCGTCCGCGGGGACCTGGTCGATGAACACCAGGGGGATCCTGCGGCGGATCAGCCAGTCGACCGCGGTGGACGACGGGTCGCACGAGTAGACCATCGCCCCGTCCATGGCGACGTCCCTGGCGGGCACGACGTCCTCGCGGGCGGCGGCCGTCAGCAGCGTCAGCGCCAGGCCCGTCGGGGTCAGCTCCTCCGCGATCGCGCCGAGGAACGTGGTGGCGACCTCATCGTTGAACGCATACCGCAACGACTCGGTGAGCAGCACCCCGACCGCGCCGGTCGTGCCGCGCGCCAGCGCCCGGGCGGCGGGATCGGGCCCGACGTATCCGAGCTCCGACGCGACGCCGAGAATCTTGTCCCGCAGCGTGGGGGAGAGCTGATCCGGCCGGGAGAACGCATTGGAGACCGTCATCCGGCTCACGCCGACCTGGTCGGCGATCGTCTGCAAGGTGACCCTCGCCATGCGCGCCTCCCGGCTGCCGTCACGCGGACCCCTCCACGGGGATTCGCCGACGATATCCTTCAGTTCGCCGGGCTGCACGCAGCGGCGGGGGCGACCGCGTCGCCGGCCGCGTGGAGCTTCGCCGCGAGCGCCGCGCGGAACTGCCGCGTCCTGGCCGGGCGGCCGCGGCCGCCGATGAGCGGCGCGGCGGGCGCGACCACCGGTGCGTGCGGCATCGCGCTGCGGACCTCGTGCGCCATCGCGTTCTGGGAGACGATCATCGCGAACGGGAACATGGCCGGACCTCCTCGAACCTGGCCTGCCGTTGCAGTGCCTGTACCGGTACAGTAGCGAGCGCTCCTGTACCGGTCAAGTCCGTTTCTCTGGGCAGCGACGCACGTCACTTGCGGCGTGGTGTCGTCCTTCGGGAGGACGGCCGCCCCTTGGTCCCGCGGCCGGTCCGGTTCGCCGCCGCCGACCTGCGGTAGAACAGCCAGGCCGCGCCGGAGCCGAGGAGGGCGACCCCCAGCACGTACCAGACCCAGGTGTAGGAGGCCTGCGGTGCCGCGGGCTCAGGCGGCGCCGCGGCGGCGGGCGAGGGCGGCGCGCAGACGATGTCCTGCGGCGCGGCGTCGGGACCCACGTGCAGCACGCCCTGGCAGCGGCCGATCGCCGGTGTGCCCATCTCCGCCACGACCGTCCAGTCACCCGCGCCGAGCGTGCCGGCGAAGGTCAGCGCCTGGCCGTTGCGGCGCAGGCCCGCCGGGCCCTCCCGGCGCCCGTCGGCGGTCGTCGCCAGCAGCGTGATCCCGACGGCCTCGGTGACCGGGTGGCCGTCCTGCCAGTCGGCGGTCACCCACACCGAGCCGCGGCCGTCGCCGTGCAGGGTGAGGATGACGCCGTCGTGCGCGGCGGCGGGCGTCGCGGTCCCGAGCACCAGCCCGGCGCTCAGCCCGACGGCGAGTCCCGTGCGGAGGGACAGACCGCGGATCTGTCCCAGGACCACCGAGACACAGGCCGCGGCCCGGTGCCACAAGGACACCGGGCCGCGGTCGGACGAGGACTGGTTCACGCGCGCTGCGGAATCCAGCTCTGGTACTTGGCACCGCTCGGCTTCTGCAGGACGAGCAGCCGGCTGCCGAAGTACTGGTTGTTGCTCACTCCGACGACCAGCCCGCTCGCGGACTGCACCGAAACACCGAACTCCGTCTTGGTCAGCGACCACTGCAAGGCCTTTGCACAATCACCTTGTACCAGAGTCGCACCCGCCACGTCCTTGTCGCCGGCGGTGGTGATGCAGGCATCCGTCGCCTTCGACTTGACCACGTACTTGCCGCCGGCGGCCGGCTCCAGCTTCCACTGCTGGTTGGCGCCGTTGTGCCGCTGGTAGATGATGATCGGCGTGCCGGCCGCGCTACGGGCACCGAACACGTCGGCCACCCCGCCGGTCAGGCTGTTGCCGAACACCATCCACGTGCCGGCCGTCGGCGCCGGGGCCGCCGCGGTGTGGACCTTCACGGTCGTCGTCCACGGGGTCAGGGTGCCGTTCTGCGCGAGCGAAATCCCGATCTGATAGTCGGTGTCGGGGCGCATGCCGACGATCCGGACGTTGACCGAGCCGACCTGGCCGATGGACCGTCCATTGAGGACGACCGCGTAGCGGCTGCCGGCCGCGGCCGCGTCCCAGGACAGCCGCACCGAGTTGGCGGTGGTGTCACTGACTCGCAGCTCCTTCAAGCCGGTCGGCGGCTTGGTCGGGGTCGGCGAAGCGGTCTTCGTCGGCGTCGGGGAGACCGTGGGCGACTTGGTCGGCGTCGGCGACGCGGTCTTCGTGGGCGTCGGCGAGGCGGTCTTCGTCGGCGTGGGGGACGCCGTCGGCGACGGCGGCGGAGGCGTGCTGCCACCCGGGCCCGCGATCAGGAACTGGTTGTTGGCCACGTTCCAGTTGTTCGCGAGGTAGCTGCCGGGGCTCGGGTTGGTGTTGTAGTAGTCGTCGTGGTTGCAGTCCATGCGGTTCTCGCCCGCACGGTCCGTGCAACCGGTCCTGACCGAGGTCTTGAGACCGCCCGAGTCGTTGTAGCACATGATGTCGTACTCATCGAGGCAGTGCCCGGCCTTGCTGGAGTTCGGCGCGTTGTTGTTCACGGCACCGAGGTTGTGCCCCAGTTCGTGCGCGGCGACGCTCGCCGTCCAGCAGCCGGAGTCGCTGCGGCCGTAGCCGGGACCGCCGTTGCTGCGGTTGTTCACACCCGGCTGGGTGTCACCGGCGAAGGTGCCGATACCGCAGTACACCTTGGACTCACCGAAGATCATGTACTTGCGGTCGGTCCGGTTGTACCCGAGCTTCTTCAGCCCGTTGATGGTGGCGTCGAACGTGGCCAGCCCACCGGCCGGCAGCTCGATCTCGCGCACGTCGACCTTGCAGTCCGCGGTGGTCACGAAGCGCACGTGCCGCTCGCCGCCGGTCTCCTTGGCGCTGGAGTTGTAGATCGCGTCGACGCCGGCGCTCCAGGTGCGGAAGCTCTCCAGGTACTGGTTGAAGCGGCTCGCCGTGCTCGCGTCACGCACGTAGAGGACCTGGACGCGCTTGCCGGAGACGCCGTCGCCGTCGCAGGCCACGCCGGCCGCGCCGATCGTGTAACCCACGGCGGAGTCGCCGGCCGCCTCCGGTACCAGAGCGAAACCACTCTCGGAGGACACCGAGCCGTTGTCGGCGGTGACAGTCTGTTCCTGCGGCGCGGCCGCCGTGTCCGTCTCGGGGATGACCTGCGTGGGCCCGGCCGCGGTCACCGGGTCGATGGTGCCGCGCACGGTCAGGCCCGCGGGCGGGACGTCAGGCCCGTGGCTGCACTGGTCGCGCTCGGTGAGCTGGTACCCGCCGACGCACGGCTGGCCCTTCTTCGCCGGCGTCAGACCCTGGTACACCAGGCCGAGCTCGGGATTGTCGGCCGGCACTCGGCTGATCGCCGCCGGCCCCTTCTCGTTGAACAGGTCGTCGATCGCGCCGGGTCCGGCGATCGCCGCCCCCGCTCCGACGACCACGACCGCAACGGTCACGGCGACGCGGTGCATTACTCGAGACACGCTCGGTTCCTCCGGAGGGGAAGGGGGCGGGGGGGGGGGGGGGGGGAGGGGGAGAGGGGGGGGGGGGGGAGGGAGGGGAGGGGAGGGGGGGTGTAGGGGGGGAAAAAGGGGGGGGGGAAGCTCCTTGTCCGCGGGAAAAGGAGGAAAAAACATA
>NZ_JBVJIJ010000010.1:278544-299573 GCF_055586325.1 Dactylosporangium sp. NPDC051087
TTCTTTTCTTTTCACGGGGGGGGGGGGGTGTAAGAGGGGGGGAGAGGAAAAAGAAAAACCCCCCCCCCCCCCCCCCCCCCCGGGACGGCCGGCCTTCGAGGGTGGCAAGGCGGGTGAGAGCCGGTCCGTCCACGTGGGAACGGGAGGACCATAGCGAGCCGTCGACGTCTCGTTCCAGCTCAAACGACCCAGTTAAGACACTCATAACCGAGACTTGTGGCGGCCCTACGCTGCCGATTCGACACATGGCCGTCGGCGCTGGTTCGGCACCGAATGGCAGCCGTCCTGCCAGATCCGCGCAGCTCCGGCGGCATGCGGTTCACGCCCGCCCGGCGCATGTACCGGCCGCTCAGAGCCGCTGTCCGATCACGCTGCGTACGCATGGCCACGAGGGATTTGTACCGGACCGCCGTGGGTCGTTCAGGCTCGAAACGATCGGACCGCCGTGGGTCGTTCGGGTCCGGGCGGCCGGCCGCGGCGTGGGTGTCCGGTCAGGGGGCGGGTTTGCCGCGGCGGCGGCGTTCGTTCGGCTCCCGGGAGAGCCTGCCGACCAGGCCGAACCGGCTCTGCGGCGGCTGCTCCTTCGGCGCGGGGTCGGCGTCGGCCATGACGATGACGACGCTGGCCCCGCCGAGGGTCCCGGACGTGCCGATGTTGACGGTGCCGTTGCCCTCCACCGCGACCCGCCGCACGATGTCCAGGCCCAGCCCCGTCGAGCCCTGCCCGCTCTCGCCGCGCTGCAGCGCGAGCTCCGGGTCGGGGATGCCGGGCCCGCCGTCCTCCACCCGCAGCACGACGTAGCCGTCGTCCCGGCGGGTGACCGCCACCTCGAAGGGCACGCCCTGCGGCGTGTACCGGATGACGTTGCCGATCAGGGCGTCCAGCGCGGCGGCCAGCTCGCTCTTCGCGACGTGCACCGGTGCGGGCCGGTCGGTGCCGACCGCCTTGCAGTCGCGCTCCTGGTCGCCGGCGACCGCCGACCAGAACATCATCCGGTCCCTGACGACCTCGGCGACGTCGCAGCCCTGCTCGCTGGTCGTCGCGGCGGCGCCGTCGCTGCGCTCGCCGCGGTCCGGGGTGGGGGAGTGCGCGTCGATCGGCTCGCGCATCGCGCGGATCAGCTTGTCGATCTCGACCTCGAGCGCGGCGATCGCGTCGCGGATCCGCTCGGCGTCCTGGCCGTCGTCCAGCGTCTCGGCGTCCAGCCGGAGCGCGGTCAGCGGCGTCCGGAGCCGGTGCGAGAGGTCCGCGACCAGCTCCCGTTCGTTGGTGAGCAGGGCCATGATGCGGTCGGCCATCACGTTGAGCGCGAAGCTCGCCTCCGCCAGCTCCCGCGGTCCCGACGGGTCCAGCCGCACGTCGAGGTACCCCTCGCTGAGCGCCCCCGCGGCGCCCGCGAGCTGACGGGCGGACGCGGTGACCTTCGCCGCGAGGCGGTCGCCGACCCAGACCGAGGCGATGACGAGCCCCAGGGCGACGGCGCTGAGCGCCCACCAGGCGCCGCTGACCCCGTTGGACAGCTCATCCTCGGGGATGAAGACCTCCACAACCGCCGTGCGGCCCGAGCCGACGTCCACCGGCTCCAGGTAGGACAGTCCGCCGGCGACGGTCGCCGTGACCGGCGCGGCCTGGTCGGCGGCGTGGGCGAGGTCCTTCGGGGCGGCGTGCCCGGTGCCGATCTCCAGGCCCTCCTCGCCGAGGTTGTGCACCGACACCCGGCTGACCGCCGGGCCGCCGGTGCTGGCGATGGCCCGCTCGATCGCCAGAGGGTCGGTGGTCACGGTGAGGACCGCCACGACCACGGCGGTCTGGCGTTCGGCGTCGGCGAAGGCACGCTCGCGGGCGAGCTGCTGCACGACCAGCCCCAGGGGGATCAGGAAGGCCAGGGCCACCATCGTGGTGACCGCGGCGCAGACGTAGGCGAGGGTCCGCCTCAGTCCGGGGCCGCGAACCTGAAGCCCACGCCCCGCACGGTGTGCAGGTATCTGGGCGCCGACGCGCTCTCGCCAAGTTTCCGGCGTAGCCAGTACAGATGCACGTCGATCGTCTGGTCCTCGCCCACTGAGGGTTGCCGCCATACCTCCTCCAACAGCTCGCGGCGTGAAACCACCCGTCCGGGACGGGCGGCGAGGTACGCCAGCAGGTCGAACTCTTTGCGGGTCAGCGTCAGCGGCTCGCCGTGCAGGTGCGCCTGGCGTTGTCCGATGTCGACACGCAAGCCTCCCACCTCGATGGCGGTCGGTTCCTCCCGGCTCGCCCGTCCGGTGCGGCGCAGCACGGAGGTCATCCGGGCGTCGAGGTGGGCGGAGGTGAACGGCTTGATCATGTAGTCGTCGGCACCTGCCTTGAGCAGCCGGACGATCTCGGCCTCGTCGTCCCGCGCGGTGGCGATGATGATCGGCGTGTCGGCGATGCCGCGCAGCATCCGCAGGGCGTCGGCGCCGTCGAGGTCGGGCAGGCCGAGGTCGAGCACGACCAGGTCCGGCGTCTCCGCGGCGAACCGCCGTAAGGCCTCCAGTGCGGTGCCGACCGCGTGCACCGTGTGGCCCCGGTCGGTCAGGGAGCGCAGCAGGGCGCCCCGCACGACATGGTCGTCCTCAACCAGCAGCACCGTGGCCATGCGAAGAACATACGTCCTGGCGCAAGTGGCGGTTCTCGCGGTCGATGGACGTTTCCGACATGTCCGCGTTTATCAGCGGCGGCCATCCTCCGTTCGCCGGGACTTCCGTTCGTACGGGTACCGGCCGGTAGCCGTGTGCCGTACAGCCGCCCCGCCGCCCGCGGGTCACGGCTGGTCGTCCAGCAGCCGCCCGATCACCTGCAACGCCTGCTCGACATCCGGTTCGCCGTCGGCGATCGCGTCCGCGTACAGGAAGCTCTCGCCGATGCGGACCAGGACGAACGCCAGGGTCCGCGCGTCCATCCTGGGGATGAAGGCGCCGGCCGCGATCTCCTCCTGCAGGAGGCCTTCCAGGTGCGCGCGGACCCCGGGCTGGACGACGCCGTGCTTCGACGTGAGGATGCGCAGCGCCGCCTCCGGCTCCGCGGCGAGGAAGTGCCGCAGGCTCGGCTGCTCGATGACGCCCGCAAGGAAGTTGCCGATCACGGCGACGATCCGGTCGGCGCCGCGGCGGCCCTCGGCGTCCTTCACCGCGCGCTGCAGGCTGCGCCGGGTCAGCTGCCACAGCACCTCGCCGAGCAGCTGGTCGCGGCTGCCGACGCGGCGGTACAGGGTGGCGCGGCCCATGCCCAGCTCGACCGCGAGCGAGCGCATGTCGACCCGGCGCCCCTCCAGGAACCGCCGCATGGCCGCGTCGAAGATCTCGTCGGGCGGCATGCTGGCAGGCTACACGCCTTGAGACAGATCCTGAACTGTCTCAGCGGTCAGGTCGGCCGGGTCGGTGTTCGCCCCGCACAGCACGACCGCCACGCGCTCCTTCCCGGTGCGCCACCCGTCGAGCTCCAGCTGCTCCAGCCCGGCGAACGCGGCGGCGGCGCCGAGCTCCACCACGATCCGGTGCTCGGCCCACAGCCGCCTGCGGGCCCGGACGATTGCGTCGTCGCCCACGAGCAGGCTCCGCACCTGGTGGCGTACCGCCACGGCGAAGCCGATCGTGCCGGCCCGCCGCGCGCCGAGCGAGTCCGCGGCGACGCTGTCCACGGCTACGTCCACGGGATGACCCGCGGCGAGCGCCGCGTGCAACGTCGGTGCACCGGCCGGCTCGACGGCGACGACCCGCATCCGGTCGCCGACCGCGGCTGCGACCCCGCCGACGAGCCCGCCACCGCCGGTGGCGACGAGGACGGTGTCCACGTCGGGCAGCTCGAGGGCGAGGTGCCCTGTCCCGCGACGATCTCCGGCTGGTCGTACGGGTGCACGAACAAGGCCCCGGTCTCCGCCACCCGGATCGTCGAGGCCGCGTAGGCCTCCGCGTACTCCCGGCCGTGCTGGTGCACGACGGCGCCGAGCTGCCGCAGCTTCTGGACCTTCACCGCCGGCGCGACCAGCGGCACGAACACCTCGGCGGGGATGCCGAGCCGCGCCGCCGCGAACGCCACGGCGAGCCCCGCGTTGCCGCCGGACGCGGCCACGACCCCCGCGGCCGGCAGCTCGCCCTGTTCCTGGGCGGCGAGGAGCCGGTTGAACGCGCCGCGGGTCTTGAACGAGCCGCTGTGCTGCAGCAGCTCCAGCTTGAACCAGAGCCCCGGCGCCACCTCGACGGACGGGGTGCGCCGCACGTGCCCGCCGATCCGCCGGGCGGCGGCCTCGACCGCGTCCCTGTCGACCATGCGTTTCACCCTACGTCCCGCCTCCCACGCCGGGCCGCCGCCCGGTTCGGGTGGGTGCGCCGCGGCATCCGCCGCCCGGTTCGCATGGTGCGACGTCACGCCCGCCGCCGCCCGGGGCACCGTTCCGCCGACCGCCCGCCACGGTCACGGTCACCGTCCGCGGTACGGCATCCCGCCCGGTGGGTCGCCGGTTCACCGGGCGGCGGGGCGGCCGCCGCGACCCTCGCCGCCGGCGAACCTGGCGGCGCCGCCGGCCGCGCCCGCGCGAAGGGACGCCACCCCGAGCCGGTGCTCGATCGTCAGGGCCTCGTCGAGCGGGCGGCCGAGGGACTCGTACACCGAGCGGCGGTCGTTGCGCAGGCACTCCTGCGGCAGCGCGGCCAGGGTGGCGGCGAGGTCCTCCGCCGCGCGCCTGGCCTCGCCGGGCGGGACGACCCGGTCGGCGAGGCCGATGCGGTGCGCCTCCGCCGCGTCGACGGGACGGCCGGTCAGGATGAGGTCGAGGGCGCGGCCGACGCCGATGAGCTGCGGCAGCCGGACCGTTCCGCCGTCGATCAGGGGTACGCCCCAACGCCGGCAGTACACGCCGAACGTCGCGGTCTCCTCGACGACCCGCAGGTCGCACCAGATCGCCAGCTCCAGGCCGCCCGCGACGGCGTGCCCGGCGACCGCGGCGATCACCGGCTTGCCCAGGCGCATGCGGGTCGGGCCGAGGGGGCCGTCGCCGTCCGCCTCGACGCGGTTCCCGTCGCCGGCCGCGACCGCCTTCAGGTCCGCGCCGGAGCAGAACGTGCCGCCCGCGCCCCACAGCACGGCGACGGCGGCGCTGTCATCGGCGTCGAACTCCCGGAACGCCGCCGCGAGCCGTTCCGCGGTGTCCCGGTCGACGGCGTTGCGGGTCCCGGGCCGGTCCAGCACGACCGTCCACACCGGCCCGGACCGTTCGATGCGCACACTCATAGCGGCCAGTGTCATCCTCAAGCACGACGGCCGCGCCCGGACCCTGGACTCGGGTCGGACGCGGCCGTGCACATGCCGTGCAGGACTGCGGAGGCGCGGTGCCGCTCAGCGGCGACGGCCCCGGCGGTAGCTGCCATACCGGGTGTGCCAGGTGCCCGCACCGGCGAGGTGCAGCGCCACGCACAGGAACCCGGCCAGGCTCAGGGTCCCCACGTCGAGCACCGGGCCGGCGTCGGCACCGAACAGGTCCATCAACAGCGCGACAGCGAACAGGATCGCGGCGACAACAGCGAACACAAGGGCCTCCTTCGTAGTGATCGGGGAGTACCCAACGGCCGCGAAACCTAATCGACGCCGTCGATGCCGAGGAGGTCGGCCAGCGCGGCCCGGCCGTCCGGCGTGACCCGCACCGCCCGCCCGGAGCCGATCCGGGCGACCCAGCCGCGGTCCAGGAACCGCTCGCACAGCCGCGCGCCGGCGACCCCCGCGAGGTGCGGGCGCCGCTCGGTCCAGTCGAGGCAGCCGCGGGCCACCGGGCGTTTCCCACCGTCCAGCCGCAGCCCCTGCGCGGCCATCCACGCGAGGCCCGCCCCGGTCAGCGCGAACCCGCCCGCCTGGTCCAGCAGTCCCCGGGCCGTCAACGCGTCCGTCACCGCGACCCCGAGCCGGCCGGCGAGATGGTCGTAGCAGGTCCGTCCCCGCGCCAGCGCCGCGTACGCCGTCGCCGCCCGCAGCCCCGACGGTTTCGCCGGCTCCGGCGCCAGCCGCGTGGACATGTCCTCCAGCAGCGCGGCGACGGAGGCGTCGGCGAGCCGGACGTACCGGTGCCGCCCCTGCCGCTCCTCCGCCAGGAGCCCACCGGCCGTCAGCCGGTGCAGGTGCTCCGTCGCCGTGGACCGTGCGACACCGGCGTGCCGGGCCAGCTCGCCGGCGGTCCACGCCCGGCCGTCGAGCAGCGCCAGGCACATCGCCGCCCGGGTCTCGTCGGCGAGCAGCGCGGCGAGCTTCGCGAGCGAGGACGGTGCGGTCACGGTCCCATTGTCCGCGCCCGCCGGTTCGGCGCGCACCGAACGGTCCCGGCCGTACGGTCGCCCCATGCAGACGATCGACGACCCCGCGGACGCCCTCGCCGTGCTCCACGACCCGGGTTTCGTGGTCCCACCGGTGCCCGCCGTCCCGGGTGTCGGCGACCCTTGTCCCGATCAGCCGCCGGTACCGGCCGCCCCGCACGGCGTCGCCTGGCTGCGGTCGTGCGTGGGCAGGTTCAGCCACGGCGACGCGTACACCCGCCGCCGGGCCATCAGCGAGTCGCTGCTGTCCACGGTGGACCCCGCGGCGCTGCGCGAGGCGGCCGTGTCAGCCCCGCACGCCCACCCGGTGCAACTCCTCGCCACCGCCCTGGGCCTGGACTCATCCTCAGGGACGACCCTGGCCGCGGTCCGCACGGTGGCCGCCGCCTACCACCCCGGTACCGGCGACGAGACCGCCGCGGACGAAGCGGTGCGGACCCTGCTCGACCTGTGCGGCGGCACGGCCGACGAGACCACCGCCGCGCGGATCGGCCTGCTGGTCCAGGCGTGCGACGCGACCGCCGCGCTGATCGCCGGCGCCCGCACCGCCGGCCTGACCGCCGCGCTCCGCGACACCCCGCCGGTCCCGGCCACGAAGCGGATGGCGACCCGGCCGGCGGACCTCACCACCACCCGTGTGGAAGCGGGGGAGATCGTGCGGGTCGGTCTTCGCGGCATCCCGTTCGGTGCGGGACCCCGCAGCTGTCCCGGCCGCGCCCACGCACTCGCGCTCGCCGAGGGCGCCCTCGCCGCGCCGCCGTCGCCCGATGACGCCCCGCCGCTCGCCGCCGTCGTGGCCGGCCGGTCGGTGAACGCCGCCGTGTCCGATCGGTCTGTGGCCGGTGCTGCTGTGGGCGGCCGGTCGGTGGACGGCGCCGCCGCGGCCCGGCCGCCTGAGGACGGCGCGGGAATCGGTCACGGGTCCGCCGCTGTGGGCCGATCCGTGGGCGGTGCCGCCATTGACGGTGACGGGGGTGCGCGGTGACCGGCTTCCGTTCGCTGCACCGGGCGGGCGCGCCGCTCGTCCTTCCGAACGCCTGGGACGTCGCGTCGGCCCGGATGCTGGTCGGGGCGGGGTTCGCGGCGGTGGGGACCACCAGCCTCGGTGTCGCCGCGGCCAGCGGGCTGCCCGACGGGGCGGGCGCCACCGACGCCGAGGTGCTGCGGCTCACCCGCGGGATCACCGGGCTGCCCTGCCACGTGAGCGTCGACATCGAGCGCGGGTCGGTCGGCATGGCGGTCGCGGTCGCCGCCGCGGGGGCCGTGGGGATCAACGTCGAGGACGCGATGGGGCCGGTGGAGCCGCAGGTACGGCTGATCAGGGCGTTGAAACGGGAGGTGCCCGACCTGTTCGTCAACGCCCGCACCGATACCCACTGGCAGCGGGCCGGTGACCTGGCCGAGGCGGTGCGGCGGGTGCGGGCGTACGCGGACGCCGGTGCCGACGGCGTCTTCGTCCCGGGACTGCGCGAACCCGCGGACATCGCCGAGGTCGTCCGTGCGGTGGACGTGCCCGTCAATGTCCTGCACGACCCTTGCGGACCCAGCCTCGCCGAGTTGACGGCGCTGGGCGTGCGGCGGGTGAGCACCGGGTCGCTGCTGTTCCGCGTCGCCCTCGCCGCGACCGTGGAAGCGGCCCGCGCCGTCCGCGACGGCACCGAGGTCCGCACCGCCGGCCTTCCGGCCTACGCGGAGCTCGCCACCCCGGCCTGATCGCCGCCGGGCTGAGCGGCGCCGGGCCGAGCAATCCCGGGGCTGAGCGGCGCCGGGCCGAGCAATCCCGTGGCTGAGCGGCGCCCGGGCGACGCCGGCCCGAGCGACCCGGGCCGCGGGACGTCAGGCGGTCAGCGGGGCCGAGGACTCGCGGCGGACGAGGGTGGCCGCCGCCGGCTCGACGCGCGGGGTCCGGGCCCGGTCCTCCAGCGCGAGCGTCATCGCCCGCGCGCCCATCTCCATCAGCGGCAGCCGCACCGTCGTCAGCGACGGCGTCACGTCCCGCGCGATCGGCATGTCGTCGAACCCGACCACGCTCATCTGCGACGGCACCGCGATGCCCCGCTCCCGCAGGACGCTGAGCGTGCCGACGGCCATCGAGTCGTTCAGGGCGACGATCGCGGTCAGGTCGGGGGAGTCGTCCAGGAGCCGCCGGGTGGCGGCGGCGCCGCTGTCGCGGTCGAAGTCGGCGAAGACGATCCGGCGCGGCGGCAGGGTGCGGCCGTACTGCTTGGCGGCCCGGCGCAGCCCGGCGAGCCGGTCGGTGGTCGTCGTCAGCACCTTCGGCCCGGCGACGACCCCGACCTTGCGGTGGCCGCCGCCGAAGACCTCGACGCCGGCCAGGTGGCCGCCGTCGGCGTTGGCGGGCATGACCGCGTCGCCGGGCAGCTCGTGCCGGCCGATGACGCTGACCCGGCCGCCGGTGCGGGTGTACGCGCCGAGCTTGCCCGTCAGCGCCTTCGTGAACGCGGGGTCGTGGTAGCCGGAGCCGGCCAGGATGATCGCCGCGACCTGCTGGGCCCGCAGCAGCTCCACGTATTCCAGCTCGCGGGACGGGTCGCGGTAGCTGTTGCAGATGATGACGAGCCGGCCGTTCGCCGTGGCGACCTGTTGCAGGCCGCGGGTGATCTCGGCGAAGTACGGGTCGGAGACGTCGTGCACGATGACGCCGACGGCGGTGCGCTGGGCCCTGGCGAGGAACTGGGCGTGCGCGTTCGGCACGTACTGCAGCTCGTCGACGGCGCGCAGCACCCGCTCGCGCAGCTCGTCGGTCACGAGTTTGGTGCTGCCGCTGATGATCCGCGAGGCGGTCGCGGGGGACACCCCGGCACGGCGGGCCACGTCGGCGAGCGTCGCCATCGTCCGCCTCCTTCCATTGACTCGCTCGCAGCATACGGGTTAGCGTCGACATCACCAGAGGAAAGCGTTTTCCTGGAGGATCGAAAGATGGAGCAGCTGCCCGGTGCGGTCGGAATCTCCCGGCTGTCCGTCTACGACTCGCTCGCCCCCGACGGGCTCCTCGGCGGCACGCCGCACATGCACCTCACCTGTTCGGAGGGGTACGTGGTGACCGCCGGCGAAGGCCTCGTGCAGACACTGTCGGGGCAGGGCTACCAGGAGACGCCGCTGCGCCCCGGCACCGTCGCATGGTTCCCGCCCGGCACCATCCACCGCCTCGTCAACCAGGGCGGCCTGCAGATCGTCGTGGTGATGCAGAACAGCGGCCTGCCCGAGGCGGGCGACGCGGTGCTGACCTTCCCGCCGGACGTCCTGCAGGACCCCGCCGCGTACGCGGACGCCGCGACCCTGCCCGAGGGCGGTGTCCCCGGCACGGACCTGGGCGCCGCGTTCCGCCGCCGCGACCTCGCCGTCACCGGCTTCCTGCGGCTGCGCGACGGAGGGCCGGGCGAGCTCGAGGCGTTCCACGAGGCCGCCGCGCGGCTGATCGCCCCGAAACTGCCCGCCTGGCGCGAGCGGTGGGAGCGCGGCGCGCTGCACGCCGCGCTGGAGACGGGAAGGCAGCTCGACGCGCTCGCCGCCGGCGACGCGAGCCACCTCGGCCGGGGCGGCATCAGCGCGCTGCCCGCGCCGAGCGAACACGGCCGGCACGGCATGTGCGGCCTGCTCGACACGTACCACGTCACCGCCGCCTGAGGAGTCTGAGGAGTCCCGTGTCCCGCATCCCGATCGGTATCGTGCTCAACGGCGTCACCGGCCGTATGGGGTACCGCCAGCATCTGGTCCGCTCGCTGCTCGCCATCCGCGAGCAGGGCGGCCTGCCCTCCCGCGACGGCTCGCTGATCTGGCCGGAGCCCGTCCTCGTCGGCCGTAACGCGGACAAGCTGGAGCAGCTGGCCGCCGCGCACGGCCTGACCGAGTGGACGACCGACCTCGGCGCCGCGCTCGCCCGTCCCGACGTCCAGATCTACTTCGACGCGCAGGTGACCCAGCAGCGGGAGAAGGCGATCCGCGCCGCCATCGACGCGGGGCTGCACATCTACACCGAGAAGCCCCTGGCGGAGGACACCGACGCCGCCGTCGCGCTGTGCCGCGCCGCGCGGGCCGCCGGCGTCAAGCACGGCGTCGTGCAGGACAAGCTGTTCCTGCCCGGGCTGCGCAAGCTCAAGCGCCTCGTCGACGGCGGCTTCTTCGGCAAGATCCTGTCGGTGCGCGGCGAGTTCGGCTACTGGGTGTTCGAGGGTGACTGGCAGGCCGCGCAGCGCCCGTCGTGGAACTACCGCGCCGCCGACGGCGGTGGCATCGTCGTGGACATGTTCCCGCACTGGCAGTACGTGCTGGAGCAGATCTTCGCGCCGATCCGCACGGTGCAGGCGACCATCGCAACCCACATCCCGACCCGGGTCGACGAGGCCGGCCAGGAGTATGACGCGACCGCCGACGACGCGGCCTACGGCACGTTCGAGCTCGAAGGCGGCATCGTCGCGCAGATCAACTCGTCGTGGACGGTGCGGGTCCGCCGCGACGAGCTCGTCGAGTTCCAGGTCGACGGCACCCACGGCAGCGCCGTCGCGGGCCTGCGCGAGTGCCACGTCCAGCACCGCGGCACCACCCCGAAGCCGGTGTGGAACCCCGACCTGCCGGTCACGGAGCCGTTCCGCGCGCAGTGGCAGGCGGTGCCCGACAACGAGCCGTTCGACAACGGGTTCAAGGCGCAGTGGGAGCTGTTCCTGCGGCACGTCGTGGACGGCACGGACTTCCCGTGGGACTTCGCCGCCGGTGCCCGCGGTGTCCAGCTCGCCGAGCTCGGCCTGCGCTCCGCCCGCGAGGGCCGCCGCCTCGACATCCCGGCCCTCGACCTGTGACCGGCGTCCTCCCCGAGAAGGACGGCGCCCCACCTGAGGCGGGCATCCTTCCCGGGAACGACGGCGTCCGGCCTGCGGCCGTCCTCCTCCCCGAGAAGGACGGGGCCGAGGCCGGCGAGGCGCTGAGGAGGTTCTCGCTCAACCAGGCCACCACGAAACGCTGGCCCGTCGACGAGACGATCGCCGGCTGCGTCGAGCGGGGCGTCACGCAGATCGGCCTGTGGCGCGACCAGGTGGACACGTTCGGCCTCGAACGGACCGCCGCCCTCGTCCGCGCCGCCGGCATGACCGTCACGACCCTGTGCCGCGGCGGGTTCTTCACCGCGCCGGACTGGTTCGACGACAACCGCCGCGCCATCGACGAGGCGGCGACGCTCGGCGCCCCCGTGCTCGTCCTGGTCAGCGGCGGCCTCCCCGAGGGCAGCCGCGACCTCGACGCGGCGCGCAGGACCGTGGGCGACGCGATCGGCGACCTCGTCCCGTTCGCGGAGGCCGCCGGTGTACGACTGGCGATCGAACCCCTGCATCCCATGTTCGCCTCGGACCGGTGCGTGGTCTCGACCCTGTCGAACGCGCTGGACCTCGCGGCCCCGTACCCGGCGTCGGCGGTCGGGGTGGCCGTCGACACGTACCACCTGTGGTGGGACGACCAGATCTGGAAGCAGCTTGCACGGGCCGGGGCCGAGGGGAGGATCGCCTGCTTCCAGGTGGCCGACTGGATCACCCCGCTGCCGGAGGGTGTACTGCTGGGGCGCGGCCTGCCCGGCACCGGCTGCGTCGAGCTGCGGCGCTTCCGCGAGGCCGTCGACGCCACGGGGTACACCGGCCCGATCGAGGTCGAGGTCTTCCACGACGCCGTGTGGTCCCGCCCCGGCGCCGACGTCCTCGCCGAGTCGATCGAGGGCTACCTCAAGCACGTCCTCTGAGCCGGAGGAACGCTGAGCCGGCGAAGCACTGAACCACGGAAACGCTGAACCACGGAAACGCTGAACCGCGAAATGGCGGCATCCCGGGAAGGGGTGCCGCCATCGGTGCGTCAGGCGGCCGGGACGCCGTCGACAGGCCCGGTGGGCGGATCCGTCGTGGGCGGCGCCGTCGTCGTCGGCGGCGTCGTGGGCGGTGTGGTCGGCGGTGTGGTCGGCGGGTCGGTGGTCGGCGGCACGGTCGTCGTGGGGACGGCGGTCGACGTGGCCGACGCGACCCCGGACACGGTCGGGATCACCTGCGGGCCGTTGGTCGGGTTGCCGCCGGTGCCCGTCGAGCCGGGGTTGGGCCGCTGCTGCCCGGTCGCGTGCGGGTCGGGCGCCGGGGTCAGGTTGTTGCCGACCTCGTCGCCGTTGGTGCTGCCGCGGTGGGTGCCCGGGTCGGACCGGCCGCCCATCATGTCCGACGTGGTCTCGGCCGCGGCGAAGACCAGCGCGAGGGCCATCGGCACCGCGATCGCCATCGACGTCACCCGCCGGCGGGACATCTGGGTCGAGCCGCGCAGCCAGCGGCGCTGCGTCGGCAGCGGGGCCGAGTCGAGGTCGTCGACGGCGAGGCCGAGCAGCAGCTGCTTCGCGTCGGGCCGGTCGAGCGGGTCCCGGCTGAGCGCGGCGGCGACGAGCTCCCGGACGGGGTCCGGGATGCCGCTGAGGTCCGGCTCGCCCTCGAGGATCTTCCAGGCGCGGGCCGCGGCCTCCTCGCCCCCATACGGATGGCGTCCCGTCGCGGCGAACGCGACCAGGCAGCCCCAGCCGAAGATGTCCATCGCGGCCGTCGGCTCCTCGGCGCGCAGCTGCTCGGGCGAGGCCCAGCCGAGGCTGCCGACGATGTTGCCGGTGCCGGTGATGTCGCTCGCGGCGTCCATCGCGCGGGCGATGCCGAAGTCGATGATCCGGACACCACCGAGGGTGACCATGAGGTTGCTCGGTTTGAGGTCGCGGTGGACCAGGCCGACGTTGTGGATCGCGGCGAGCGCGGCCGCGACGCCGAGCGCGACGCTGTGCAGCATCGCCGGGTCGAGCGGGCCGTCGTCGGCGACGAGCCGGGACAACGGGATGCCCTCGAGATACTCGGTGACCAGATACGGCCGGTCCTCGTGCATGCCGGAGTCGAGGACCCGCGCCGTGCAGAACCCGGGGACCCGCTGCGCGGCCCGGACCTCTCCGGCGAACCGCACCCGGAAGCGGGGGTCGCGCGCGAGGTGCGCGTGCACGAGCTTCACCGCGACGCGGGAGCCGTCGGGGGACTGCGCCAGGTAGACGGTGCCCATGCCGCCGACGCCGAGCTGACCGATCAGCCGGTAGTCGTCGATGCGGATCGGGTCGTTGTTGTTGAGGTCGCCGATGGCGGAGCGACGCGATGGCGCGGCCGAGCGCAGCGGCAGGTCCGGCGTGCCGGACTCGCCGGCGCCGTCGTGCTTGCCAGCCTCGGTCATCGGGGTCCTTCCAGCATCTCGGCACAGGTCTTCTGCAGTGTGGTCTGTCCACCGCGAGATGAAAAGACCACCCTGGATGCAACCCTCGTGCCCGTTCGGGCAGATTTGCGCCGGGCGGCATCCGCGCATGGTGCCCCGACAGTAGTCGAGATGCGGGCGGACGTCCGCGCCGGAGGTCACACCTGCTGAGCTGGCTGCTGACCTGACTGTCCAACGACCGGCACCCGATGAGATGACGCTACCTCAGCGTGGTCGCTCCAGGTGAGCGATCATTCCACGCAGCGCAGTCGTGACGACGGCGAGCTGTGCCGGTTCGAGATAGGAAAGGGCGAAGACCTCCTCGGTCTGCGATTCCGGCAGCAGCTCACGGATGAGCCGCTGTCCCTTGCGGGTCAGTTGCAGCACCACGAGCCGGCCGTCGTCGGGATGGGTGTTGCGGCGCACCAGCCCCCGGCCGCTCAGCGTGTCGACGACGCCGGTGAGCGTGGCCTTGGAGATGCCCGCCTGCTCGGCGACGTGTCTCGTCTCCATCCTGCGGGCCGCCCACACCGTGCGCAGCACCACGAAACCGGTCCACGTCAGCTGGCGCGGACGCAGCACCACCTGCTCGACGTGCTGCCGGACGGCGTTGGCCGCCCGGTGCAGGTGCAGCACGGTCTCCGTCGCCGTCGAGTCCGCGGCGATGTCCTGCGCAGCGGTCATCCGTCGTGTCGCAGACGCTCATGGTTTGACACGACACCTCGCATGCCCATGTGGGCGGCCCCCCTCCGGTCCCCATAGAGCACACAGAATATCGGGAACATAGCGGTAGCGTTGTCCCCTCATCACCCTCAGCAATTCCACGAACGCGATACGTAGACCATCTTCGTGGTATTTGCCCGCTTTGTGCAAGCAATTTTTCGGCTATCGGATGAATTGAAACTTCTATAGCCACCCGGCTGCGCCGTCCGGCACTCCATCGACGACACTGGAACCATGCGGGTCGCGCTGCTGGCCGCCACGATGCTGCTCGGACTGACCGCCTGCACCGGGCGGTCCGGGCCCGCCCATCCCACCACTCCGGCAGCAACCGGCACAAACCAGACGGGCGGGCCGTGGTCGAGGCTGCCGGACGCGCCCTCGGAGCGCACCGAGGTCGCCGCCGCCGTCACCGGCACCCGGATCGTCGTCGCGGGCGGGTATCAGCGCGACGGTGGCAGCGTCCGCACCGTCGAGATCTACGACACCGTCACCCGGGCGTGGAGCGCCGGTCCGCCGCTGCCGCTCGCCGTCAACCACGCGTCGGCCGCCGCGTCCGGCGGCGTGGTCTACGTGTTCGGTGGCTTCCTCGGCGACGGCACCCCGAGCGCCGCGGCGTTCCGGCTGGCCGAGGGCGGGCAGCGCTGGGAGTCGGTGGCGGACATGCCGGAGGCGCGCGGTGCCGGTGCCAGCGCGACAATCGGCACCTCGATCTTCCTCGCGGGCGGGATCGGCCCCGGAAAGGACGCCCTCGCCGGGTCGTTGCTCGTGTACGACACCCTGACGGACAGGTGGCGCGCCGCGCCCGGACCGCCGACGCGCCGGGAGCACCTCGGCGGCGCCGCCGCGGGCGGGCTGTTCTACACGGTGGGCGGCCGCGTCGGCGGGGAGCTCCTGGCGGCCGTCGAGTCGTTCGACCCCGCCACGGGCACCTGGACGAAACGCCCGGACCTGCCCACCGCGCGGGGCGGTCTCGCCGCGACCGGGACCTGCCACGGCTGGGTGATCGCCGCCGGCGGCGAGGGCAAGGCGACGTTTCCGCAGGTCGAGCTCTACGATCCGGCCGCCGACCGGTGGCGGGCGCTGCCGTCGATGCCCAACCCCCGGCACGGGCTCGCGGTGGTGACGGTCGGCCACACCCTGTACACGCTGCCGGGTGGCCCGAAGCCCGGGCTGTTCGTCGCGGCGACCACCGAGTCCCTCGACCTCGACCCCTGCTAGCCGCCGGTCAGTCCTCGTCGCGGGGGCCGCGGTGGCCGCGGCGCAGGAGGCGGTTGCGCTGCCAGATCAGGAAGGTGAACAGCGCGATCAGCATGATGATCACGCACAGGAACTTGGCCATCGCGACAGCCTACGACCGTCCCGTCCGGCCGGCCTCGTTCCCCCCGCGTACGGCCAGGCCGGCGAACGCCACCGCGTCGTCGACGGCGGCGCCGCCCGGGTCGTTGTTGAAGTACACGTAGGCGTCCCGGAAGCGGTCGGACAGCCGGCGGACCCACGTGCCGAGGGCGGTCCGCCCGTACCGCGGCCACGGCTTCGCGCGTCCCTCGTGCAACCGCAGATACCCCCAGTCACCGGTCGCCCACAGCGGAGTCACGGGACGGCTCCCGCGGTCCGCCCAGCACAGCGCCGCTCCGCGCTCGCGCAGCACCTGCCGCACCTCGTCCACCCACCAGGTCTCGTGCCGGGGCTCGACGGCCACCCGCACCCCCTCCGGGAACGCCGCGAGGGTCGCGTCCAGCGCGTCCACGTCCACCCGCATGGTCGGCGGCAGCTGCAGCAGTACGGGTCCGAGCTTGGCGCCGAGCCCTTCCGCACGGTCCATGAGCCGCGCGACCGGCTCCCGCGGGTCCTTGAGACGGCGCACGTGCGTCAGGTACCGGCTGGCCTTCACCGCCACGACGAAGTCCTCCGGTGTCCGGTCCCGCCACGCCTCGAACGTCGAGCGCTCCGGCAGCCGGTAGAACGCGTTGTTGACCTCCACCGTGCGGAACCGGCCGGCGTAGTGCTCCAGCCAGCAGCGCTGCGGCAGGCCGGTGGGGTACAGCCGGCCCCGCCAGTCGCGGTACTGCCATCCCGACGTGCCGATCAGCATCATGCGGACCGGTTACCCAGAAATGGCCCTTCGGCCGACTCGGACGCCCGCCTTCCGTGAGATCGTCCGGCGTCGTTGTTCTGCAGATCCGTCACGGGGAGCGTCCGCCATGCCAGTCATCACCCTGCCGTCCGCCCAGGTCGCGGCCGGCGCCGGCCACCTGCCGCCGGTCTGCCCCCGGCACGGCGAACCCGCCGTCGAGCAGCGGGCGATCAAGCTCATCTCCAAGCCCCCGGCCTGGGCGGCGATCTTCATTCTGGGCGGCGGCATCCTGTACCTCATCATCGTGCTCGCGGTCCGCAAGACGGTGAAGGCGCCGGCGTGGCCGTGGTGTGCCACCTGCGGCGCGCAGCGCAAGAAGCTCCTCGCGATCGGCCTGCCCCTGCTCGCCGTGGGCCTGCTCCTGCTCTTCGGCGCCATCGCGATGAACTCCGACTCCAGTGCCGTGCTCGCCCTGCTCGGCATCGTCGTCCTGCTCGCCGGCACCATCGTCGCGGCCCGTGGCGGCGTCCTGCCGGTCACCGGCGCACTGGTCTCCGGCGACGGCCAGTACGTCGAGATCAAGAAGGGCAGCGACCGCTTCCTCATGGCCCTCCACCAGGGCCGCGCCCGGGTCTGAGGACTGTCGCCTACGTGTACGTACGTCGGTCGCCAGGCCGACTACGTATGGGCGCCCGATGCGATTAGGTAAGTGTTACCGATGTCGTGCGGACCTTACCGCGCGACGATGGTGACACAACGATCGCAGAGGAGTCCCGCAGTGAACGTCCACCCGATTCTCCTGACCGAGCTCGTCCGCCAGCGCCAGCTGCACATGCTCGACGAGGCCAAGCACTGGTCAAGCCGCGTGAAGCTGCGCCGCAGAGCGAGCCGCTCCGACACGGCCGCGTGACGGCCCGCAACACCCCGCAACACCCGCAGCCCCGGACGCTCCGCGGCCACGGCACCCACCTCCCTCCGGGTGCCACGGCCGCCGAGCCGTCCGGGGCTGCAGTGCGTGCGGACACGCGCGGGCTCGGGGCCGAAGGTGGGTGCCCGTGCCGGTTGCCGGCGCGGGTTGCGGTGCGCGAGCGCTGTGCGGGCCTCGGGCAGCAGCTGCTGGTCGGTGCTGCGGGCGCGACGATGCCGCAGGTGCCGCGCCGTGACTAGGCCTCGCAGGCGGCCTCTAGGTATCGGCGCGACGGTCAAGATACGTAACAGGTACAGATGGAATCGGCTCCTTACACGGCCAGGATGGAGACATCACCGATGAAGGAGCCGGCCATGATGCACCCAGTGTTTCTCTTCGTGCAGGTCCAGCACCGCCAGGAAGACCTCCTCGGGCTGCACCGCAAGCCGCGGCGCGGCGGCGGGGACGACCGGCCGTGGTGGCGCAGGTCGCGTCCGTCACAGCCATCGCACCGGCCGCCCGCCGGTAGGCTGGTGGCGTGCGGGCCAGCCGTAGCGGAGTGAGCCAGGTGATGGTCGGCCGCGACGACGAGCTGCGCAGGTTGCGCCGGCTCCTCGACGGGTCCGAGCCGTCCATCGCCATGCTCGGCGGAGAGCCGGGCATCGGCAAGAGCCGTCTGGTGCAGGAGCTGATCTCGGGGCTGCCCGAGACGGTGCCGGTGCTGGACGGGCAGGCCGATCCCGGCACGCTGAGCCGGCCGTTCGAGGTGCTGCTCGACGCGATCGACAGCTGCCACCGCTCCGCCGGCCTCGACCCGGCGCTGCTCGTCACGGTCACCGACGCGTCCCGTTCCATGATCGACAGGATCCAGGCCGGGCTGGAGATCGTGCGGCTGCTGACCACGCCCGGGCCGTCGGTGGTCGTGTTCGAGGACCTGCACTGGGCCGACTCGGAGAGCGTGGCGCTGTTCGAGCGGATCGCGGACCTGCCGGGCACGCGGCTGCTCGTCGGCACCTATCGTCCGGACGAGGTGACCCGCCGGCATCCCCTGGCCGACCTGCTGACCCGCCTCGAGCGGCGGTACATGGTGACCAACGTGCGGCTGGAGCGGCTCAACCTGGCCGAGACGTCGCAGCTGCTCAAGTCCGTCACCGGGCGGCCGCCGGCCTACCGCACGGCGCTGTCGCTGCACAACCGCACCGGTGGCAACCCGTTCTTCCTCGAAGAGCTGATCAAGGCCAACGGCGACGAGGACCTCGACACGCTGTGCGACCGGCCGCTGCCGTGGAACGTCGCCGAGGCGCTGCGCCGCCAGCTCGACGACCTCGACCCGACGGAGAAACGCATCGTCGAGGCGGCCGCGGTGCTCGGCCGGAAGGTGCCGTTCGACCTGCTCGCGGCCGTGACCAGCCACAGCGAGCCCGAGCTCATCGACGCGCTGCGCGACCTGGTGCGGCGCGGGCTGATGGTGGAGACCGGCGACGACGAGTTCAGCTTCCGGCACGCGCTGACCCGCGAGGCGCTCGTCGACGAGCTCCTCGCCCGGCAGCGCCGCCGCCTGCACGAGCTGGCCCTGGAGACGCTGCTGTCGACCGGCAGCAAGGACTACGCGCTCGTCGCGCACCACGCCCGCGGCGCCGGCCGCTACCTGGACATGGTCGAGGCCGCCCGGCGGGGGCTCACCAAGTATCTGGCGATGGGCTCGCCCTATCAGGCGCTGCAGCTGGCCGAGATGGGCCTCGACGAGCTGCCCGACGACGTGGAGCTGCTGTCGTGCGGCGCCCGCGCGGCCTGGCTCGCCGGGCTCCTCGACGACGCGCAGGAGCTCGGCCGGCGCTGGCTCGCCGCGGCCGGCACCGGCGACGAGCGCGCCGACGCGCTGCGCCTGCTCGTGCGGCTGAGCTGGGAGGTCGGCAGCAGCGGCAGCATGCAGGAGCGAGCCGAGGAGCTGCGCGCCGAGATCGAGCACCTCGGCGACGGGCCGGCGAAGGCGTATGCGTATGCGGCGATCGCCCAGGCGTACATGCTGATGGACAACACCGAGTGCGCCATCGAATGGGCGGACAAGGCGATCGGCCTCGGCGAGCGGCTCGGCCTGCCGGGCGTGTGGCTGGCCGGCAAGGTCGAGAAGGGCTCCGCGCTCGTCAACTTCGCCGCCGGCGTCGACGACGGCATCAAGCTGCTCAACGAGGCGGCCCAGGAGGCCGAGCAGGCGGGGGAGTGGCTGCTCGCCGCCCGGTCGCTCAACAACCTGTACAACCTGCTGCCGGGCGGCCCGGCGGACTGGTCCGCGGCGCTGGAGCGGATGCGCACGTTCGCGGAGCGGGCCGGGTTCGAGTCCCTGGCCGTCGCCGCGTATTTCCAGGGCCGCGCCCGGCTCGCGGTGCAGGAGGGCAACCTCGGCGGCGCGCTCGCCGAGCTCGAGTCGGCCCGGCGCCGCGACCGGGGCCTGCTGCGCACCCGCAACGGCATCGACTACCACGGCGTGTTCTTCGCCGGGCTGCTCCTCGAGGCCGGTGAGCTGGACCGCGCCGACACCGTCATCCGCGGCATGGTGGAGGCGACCGACACGTACACGATGCTGACCCAGACCTCCGTGCCCGGCCTGCAGTTCCACCTCGTCGCCCGGCGCGGGCGGACCGAGCAGGCCCGCGAGCTGCTCCGCGCGGTCCTCGACGCGGTCCGCGTCACCGGGGTCACCGGCCGCGACTTCGCCCACGACCTCATCTCCGCCGGCCTCGTCGGCGGTCTCGGCGTCGACGAGCTGCGCCCCGTCGCCGCCGCGATCGACGACCCCTTCTTCGACGACGCCTGGCGGTGGCTCGCCGACGCGCAGATCGCCGAGGCGTCCGGCGACCACGCGGCCGCGCTCACCGGATACCGGCGCGCCGTCGCCGAGCCGTCCATGCTCCTGCCCGCCACGAAGGGCTCCGGCCACGTCGGCGCCGCCCGGTGCCTGCTCGCCCTCGGCGACCTCGACGGCGCCCGCCAGCACGTCCGCGCCGCCGAGCCGCTGCTGGCCCGCTGGGCGGGGTGGCGGGTGGCGGAGCTGTCGGCGCTGCGCGGGCGGCTCGGCCTCGGCACCCCGGTCGCCGGCGACCAGGCCCTGACCCCGCGTGAGCGGGAGGTGGCGGTGCTGCTCGCCGAGGGCCTGACGAATGCGGAGCTGGCCCGCCGCCTGTACATCTCGCCCCGGACCGCCGCCGTCCACGTCTCCAACATCCTGAGCAAGCTGAACCTCGATTCCCGCACCCAGATCGCCGCCTGGGTCAAGGCCGGCAGCTGACCCCGGCCACCGCGTCGAAGGCCGGCGACCCGTGTCACGGCGCCGCCGCCGGGCCGGGTGCGGACCGGCCGCGGTGCGCCTGCCGTGCCGCCGGCGAGACGGGATGGCCGGTCCGCGGATGGGCCAACCGCGATCCAGGCCACGCCGAGGAAGCTCGCGGGCAGCGGCGGCGGGTGCGTGCGATCGACGGTGGCGGCGGTGCGGGCCGAGGAACGACGCGCGGATGAGACGGCGCGGCGCCGGGCCCGGGATCGGTGGCGGCTGTTGTCTGCCTCGGGTGCGGGTCGCCCGCTCGCGTGCGGCGGCGTGATCGGCTGTGGTGCGGCGGCGGCGCCGGACCCGCGGTCGGCCGCTCGTACGAGGCGGTGGCGCGGTGGCGCGGTGGCGCGGTGGCGCGGTGGCGCGGTGGCGCGGTGGCGCGGTGGCGCGGTGGCGCGGTGGCGCGGTGGCGCGGTGGCGCGGTGG
>NZ_JBVJIJ010000010.1:299672-315803 GCF_055586325.1 Dactylosporangium sp. NPDC051087
GCGGTCGATGGGTGTGGGTGGGCCGTTCGCGTAGGGGGCGTGGTCGGCTGCGGTGCGGTGGCGGCGGTGCCGGGCCCGGGGGATCGACGGGCTTGCTGATCGTGGCCCCGGGAGCGGCGGGTGCGCGTCGACCGGCGGGGACGGGCGGTGCGCCGTATCGTGAGCGGAGTGCTGGTCGTCACGAACGAGTTCGCCGGGCGGACCGAGACAGCAGCGGTCGACGCGGTCCTCGACGTGCTGCGCGGGTTCGGTGAGGTCGAGACGGCCACCTGCGGCGACGAGGGCGACGTCGACAGGATCCTCGACGCCAGAGGCGAGCGCAGGCTGGTCGTCGTCGGCGGGGACGGGTCGCTGCACACGATGGTCGGTGCGCTGCTGCGGCGCGGGGAGGCGGGCACCTGCGAGGTGGCCCTGATCCCGCTCGGCACCGGCAACGACTTCGCGCGCGGCGTCGGCATCCCCGTCGACGACCTGGTGGCGGCCGCCCGGATCGCGGCCGGTGGCACCGCCCGCCCGACGGACCTGATCGTCGGCGACGGTGGCGGGGTCGTCATCAACGCCGTGCACGTCGGTGCCGGGGCGGAGGCGGCGATGAAGGCGAAGCCGCTGAAGAAGCGGTTGAAGATCGCGGCGTTCCCGATCGGCGCGGTGCTCGCGGGGTTCACGGCGCGGGGGTGGCGGCTGCGGGTCACCGTCGACGGTGCGGTCGTGGCGCGCGGGCGGCGGCGGGTGCTGATGGCGGGGCTGTCCAACGCGCCGACGATCGCCGGGGGCACCGGTGAGCTCGGCCCCGGCGCCGACCCGGCCGACGGGCTCGCCGACGTCACCGTGTCGTTCGCCGTCGGGCCGTTCGCCCGGGTCGGTTACGCCCTGGCCCTGCGCGACGGCCGGCACCCGGGCCGCGCCGACGTCACCCACCTGCGCGGCCGTGACGTGCGCATCGAGGGCGACCCGTTCCACGTCAACGCCGACGGTGAGCTGTCCGGCCCGTTCCGCGCCCGCCACTGGACAGTAGCGAAGGGCGCCTGGCTCCTCGTCCGCGGAGACGCGGCAGCGGAGCCGGACGCCGAGGTCCGCTGAGGCGCAGCAGCAGCGGAGCCGGACGCCGAGGTCCGCTGAGGTGCAGCAGCCGCGGAGCCGGACGCCGAGGTCCGCTGAGGCGCAGCAGCAGCGGAGCCAGGCGCCGACTCCGCCGAGGCGCAGCAGCAGCGGCGGAGCCGGGCGCCGGACCGTCAGGAGAGGCCGGCGAGGCGCAGCAGCAGCCCCTTCACCTCTGTCGCGTCGACCGACTCCAGGCTCAGCGACGGGTCGTTGCACAGCCAGACGGGCCCGTCCTCCACAGTGGACGGCATGAGGCCGTGGGAGCCCTTGACCGCCTTGGCCCCGGCGTCCAGGCCGACGACGCTCATCATGTACCGCATCCCGAGCTTCTTCCGCGCCAGGGCCAGGCCCGCCCGGGCCTTCGCCGCGCCCGGTGCGGCCGGGTCGAAGAGGAGCTCCGCCGGGTCGTACCCGGGCTTGCGGTGGATCTCCACCAGCTGCGCGAAGTCCGGCTTGCGGGCGTCGTCGAGCCAGTAGTAGTAGGTGAACCACGCGTCGGGCTCGGCCAGCAGGACGAGCTCCCCGGCCCGCTCGTGGTCGAGGCCGGTGCGCTGCTTGCCGGCCGCGTCGAGGACCTCGCCGACGCCCGGCAGGCCCGCGCACAGCTTCTGCACCACCGGCAGGTCCGCGGCGTCGCGGACGTAGACGTGCGCGATCTGGTGGTCGGAGACCGCGAACGCCCGCGACGTCCACGGGTCGAGGTACTCCATCCCGTCCTGGGTGTAGACGTTGAGGAGTCCCTCCGCACGCAACAACCGGTTGACGTCGACCGGGCGGCTCGCCTCGGTGATGCCGTACTCCGAGAGGACGACGACGGTCACGCCCCGCACCTCGGCAGCGGCCAGCAGGGGGGCGACGACGTTGTCCAGCTCGGCGGCGGCCGCGTCGGCCTGCGGCGAGGACGGGCCGAAGCGCTGCAGGTCGTAGTCGAGGTGCGGCAGGTACACCAGGGTCAGGTCCGGCGACTTGTCGACCATGATCTGCTCGGCGGCCCTGGCGATCCACGCCGAGGACGGGATGCCCGCGCCGGGCCCCCAGTAGGTGAAGAGCGGGAACTCGCCCAGCTTGGCCGTCAGCTCGTCGTGCAGCGCCGGCGGGAACGTGTAGCAGTCGGGTTCCTTGCGCCCGTCGGCGTAGTAGATGGGGCGCGGGGTGACGGTCCAGTCGACGTCGGCGCCCATCGCGTACCACCAGCAGACGTTCGCCACCGTGTAGCCGGGCTCGGCGCGCCGGGCGGCCTGCCACAGCTTGTCGCCGCCGACGAGCGCGTTGTGCTGCCGCCACAGGAAGATCTCGCCGAGGTCCCGGAAGTACCAGCCGTTGCCGACGATCCCGTGGGAGGAGGGCAGCTCCCCGGTGAGGAACGTCGACTGCACGGAGCAGGTGACCGCGGGGAGGACGGGCTTGAGCGGCACGGTCGCGCCGACGGCGGACAGCCGCGGCATGTGCGCCAGCAGCCTGGGCGTCAGCCCGACCACGTCGAGGACCAGCAGGGGCTTGCTCATCAGGGCTCCAACGTCATGAGACGGTCTTGAGACCGAGGTCGTGCAGGATGTCGCGGGCATAGGCGAGCTCGGCGGCCATCCCGGCGGCGAGCTGCGAAGGTCCGGTCGGGCGCTGCGCCTGCGGCAGCACACCCCAGGTGTAGGTCTCGACCTCGAGGTGGTCGCAGCCGGCCGCCGGCCCGCCGAGCAGCGCCGCGAGCCCGGACCGCAGCACGTCCGTGGTCGCCTGCAACGGCGGCGACGGTGCGGCGTGCAGCGGCACGTGGTAGTGCACCCGCCACGGCCCGTCGGCGCCGCTGGCCAGGGCCTCGTCGAGGTCGTCGAAGGACGCGGCGCAGCCGCGGGACCGGGTCTGGTGCATGAACCGGGGCTCGACGTAGGAGGCGAGGGCGGGCGAGGAAGGGTCGTCGACGGCGAGCGCCGCCGACACCTGGATCTTCACCACGGGCAGCCCGGCGCGGGCGAGGCGCTGCACGGCGGCGCCCGGGTCCTCCCACGCGCAGGCGAGGTGCGCGAGGTCCATGCAGACCCCGAGGTACCTGGGATCGACCCCGGACAGGTGCACCGTCGCCTGGAGGGTGTTCTCGATGACGCAGCCCGGCTCCGGCTCGAACGCGACCCGGATCGGCCGCTCCAGGAACGACAGCCCGTAGGCGAGCTGGTCCATGGCCCGGTTGACGGCGGCGACCTGCGGCCCGTCCCACGGGTCGCGCCAGCCCAGCGGCAGCGTGGAGATCGAGCCCCGCGCGGCGTCGTCGGGCAGCAGGTCCACCAGGATCCGCGCGAGGTCCATCGTGTACCGCAGCCGCCGCGGGTCGGCCCAGTCCGGCAGGTACACGGCCTTCTTCACGACCGGCGCCTGGAACGCCTCGTACGGGAACCCGTTGAGCGTCACCACCTCCAGGCCGCGCGTGTCCAGCTCACGGCGGAACCGCCGCCGCAACGCGGGGTCGCCGGCCAGCTCCGCCGCCACGTCGGCGGCGAGCCACAGCCCGAGACCGAGCACCGGGGTGTCCAGCAACGACCTGACCTGCGCCGCGTAGACATCGAGTTGCGTGATGATGCCCGGGAGATCCTCCGCGGGGTGGACGTTGGTCCCGTAGGCCAGGTGGACCACCTGGCCGTCGGGGTGCCGCAGCCGCATCACGACCCGCCGCGGAGGATCGAGTTCCCCTCGAACGTGGCGTCGACATCGAGCAGTTCCGAGACGTCCAGACGCTTCGACTGGCCGTAGAACTCGACCGGGTTGCGCCACAGCACGCGGTCGACGTCGTCGGCGGTGAACCCCGCCGCCAGCATCGCCTCGCCGGTCCGCAGCGTCAGCAGCGGGTCGGAGCGGCCCCAGTCGGCGGCGGAGTTGACCAGGACCTGGTCCAGGCCGTGCTCCTGCAGGATCGAGACCATCCGCGACGGCGTCATCTTCGTGTCGGGGTAGATGGAGAAGCCCATCCAGCAGCCGCTCTCGGCGACCCGGGCGACGGTGACCTCGTTGAGGTGGTCGACGACGACGCGGCCCGGGTCGATGCCGGACTCGCGGACGACGGCGATGGTCCGGTCGGTGCCGCGCGCCTTGTCCCGGTGCGGGGTGTGCACCATCGCCGGGAGCTCGTGCTCGACGGCGAGGGCGAGCTGGGCGGCGAACACCTCGTCCTCCTCCGGCGTCATCGAGTCGTAGCCGATCTCGCCGACCGCGACGACGCCGTCCTTCTCCAGGTACCGCGGCAGCACCGACAGCACGTCGCGGCAGCGCGGGTCGTTGGCCTCTTTCGGGTTGAGCGCGATCGTGCAGTGGTGGCGGATGCCGAACTGCGAGGCCCGGAACGGCTCCCACCCGACGAGGGAGTCGAAGTAGTCGGTGAACGACCCGACGTTGGTGCGCGGCTGCCCGAGCCAGAACGCCGGCTCGACGAGGGCGCGCACCCCGGCGGCGGCCATCCGCTCGTAGTCGTCGGTGGTGCGGGACGTCATGTGGATGTGCGGGTCGAAGATGCGCATCACGAAACCTTCTCCTGGAGGCGGTGCAGCAGCGCGGTGGCGTCGTCGGCGACGGCGCGACCGGCGGCGTGCCGCTCCTCGACGAGCCCGGCGAGCATGGTGGCGAGCTCCGCGTCGGCGCGCGTGTCGAGGTCGGCGACGGCATCCAGGGGCAGGCCCATGAAGACGGCCTTCAGCACGCCCTGCCGCCACGCGGCGTCGGGGAGGGCCGCGGCGGCCGGGCCGAGCGCGGCGGCGACGAGCCGGGTGTCGTTGGTGCGCAAGGCGTCCAGCAGGAGCCCTTGGAAAGCGTCCTGGGCGGGCAGCAGCGGCAGCGCCCGCAGGACGGCCCGCTTCTCCGCCGCGTCGCCGTAGCGGTACAGCGGCTCCAGCTCGGTCGCCAGCGAGTCGGCCGGCAGCCGGGTGAGCAGGAGGACGCGGGCCGCGTCGTCCACGGTCCAGCCGGGCAGGCCGGCCAGCGCCCAGCGGCCGCAGCGGCGGCCGGCGGCGGGGAACAGCCGGCCGATCGCGGACGGCTGGCGGGCCACGGTCTCCAGCGCCGTGTCGAGCCACACCGTGTCCGTCAGCTCGGCGGTGAGGGAGTCGTACAGGTTCATGGCACCTCCTGGAATCGGTCCAGTGACTGCGCTTCGGCGGCGCGCAGGAAGGCGAGGGAGTCCCGGGCCACCGTGGGTGCGGCGTGGCTGTGCCGGGGGAGCTCGACGGCGACGAGGCCGCCGTAGTCGGTGTCGTTGAGGGCGCGCAGCACGGCGGGGAAGTCGACCTCGCCGGTGCCGAACTCGAGGTGTTCGTGCACGCCGCGGCGCATGTCGTCGATCTGCACGTTGACGATCGACCCGGCGACCCGGCGCACGCAGTCCTCGGCGGGGATCGGCTCCAGGCACCGGCAGTGGCCGATGTCGAGGGTCAGTCCGAAGTGGACGGGCGCACCGAGGTCGGCGCGCAGCCGCTCCCAGTCGTCGATGCACTCCACGAGCATGCCGGGCTCCGGCTCGAAGCCGAGCATCATCTCGGCGGCCTCGGCGGCGGCGAGGACCTCGGCGCAGCCGGTGACGAGCCGCCGCCACGCGAGGTCCGGCGGGAGATCGGCGGGGCGGACCCCGGCCCAGAAGCTGACGGCCTCCGCGCCGAGGTCGGTGCCGATCCGCACGGCCCGGCTCAGGAAGTCGATCCGTGCCGCGGGGTCGTCGTCGAGCAGGGTCGGCGCGTGCTTGTGCCACGGGTCGAGCAGGAAGCGGGCGCCGGTCTCGATGACGACGCCGAGGCCGAGCTCGCCGAGGCGGCGGCCGAGCGCCCGGACGTGCCGCCACAGGTTGCTGTCGAAGGGGTCCAGGTGGTGGTGGTCGAGGGTCAGCGCCACCCCGGTGTAGCCGAGCTCCGCGATGACGGTCAGCGCGTCGTCGAGGCGGTGGTTGCTGAAGCCGTTCGTCCCGTACCCGAATCTGAGGCTCATGACCGGCTCATGTCGGTGACAGCCGCTTCGCGAGCTGCCGGCCGAGCGGTGCGGCGGCCGCGACGGCGATCCCGGCGAGGGGTGCGCCGGCCCGCGCGGTGAGCGCGCCCTGCAGCGTCGGCAGGTTGACGATCCCGGCGCCGACGGACGCCCGGATGTTGCCCGCGGTCGGTTTCTCCAGGGCCTTCAGCTGCGCCTCGCCGTAGCGTTTCGCGTACCAGCCGGACAGCGCGGCGGGAATCCAGGACCAGCGGCCGACCGGCCGGGCGGGCAGCGCCGCCGAGACGGCCACCGCGGCGGACCCGGCGAGGGTGGCCGCCGGCAGCGACGGCGTGGCGCCGTGGACCTCCGCCCTGGACAGTGCGGTCACGGTGTACGTGTGGGCGAAGACCGTCGCCGCGGGGTAGGCGGCCGTCCGCAGCCGCCCGCCGCTCGCGCCGAGGAGCACGTCGAGCGCCCGGCAGGCGGCCATCGCGGCGGGTCCCGCCGGGGTGTTCTTGAGTTTCAGGTCGTAGGCCCAGACGGCGCCGGCGAGCGGCACCGCGACGGCGAGGGCGCGCCGGCCGCCGGCGAGCCCGGCGAGGGCGACCCCGGCGGCGGTGAGCCCGGCCGCGACCCCGAACGCGGTCCCCGGCGTGATGCGGCCCGAGGGGATCGGGCGTTCGGGGCGTTCGGTGGCGTCCAGGTCACGGTCGGCCCAGTCGTTGGCGGCCATGCCCGCCCAGTACAGCAGGACCGAGGACCCGGCGAGGGCGGGGGTGCGTGCCCCGAGGGTCCCCGCGGCCGCGGCGCCGGCGACGACGTCCCCGGGCACGCTCAGCGCCGCCGGGGCACGGACCAGCTCCGCCAGGGTCTTCCAGTCGGGCCTCACAGCGACCGTACAAACGTCGCGAGGGCCTCGAACTGGGCGCCGAGCGCGTGGTCGACCTCGCCGAGGGGGTCCTTGAAGAAGAACGCGAGCTCGGTCAGCGGCCCGGACCGCCCGGCGGCGTGCGCGGCCGCCGTCAGCCGGGCCAGGTCCAGCACCAGCGGCGCGGCCAGGGCCGAGTCGCAGCCGTGCCAGGTGAACTCCATGCGCATCGGCGTGCCGAGGAACCCGGCGAACGTGATGAGATCCCAGGCGGTCTTGAAGTCGCCGATGTCGGGCACGTACTCGATGCGGGTGTGCCCGTCGGGCTGGTAGCCGAGGGTCTCGCTGAGCACCCGCTGCTTGCTGGCCGACTTCGCGGCGTTGGCGGCCGGCTCGGCGAGGGTCGCGCCGTCGCCGCCGCCCAGCAGGTTGGTGCCCGACCACGACTTGACCCGCAGGTTGCGCATGGCGAACATCGGCGCGAGCACCGACTTGATGAGCGTCTCGCCGGTCTTGCCGTCATGCCCGGCATAGGCGACGTCCTGCGAGAGCGCCAGCTCGTGCAGGGCGGGCAGCCGGGCGCCGGTCGACGGGGTGAAGTCGACGAACGAGCAGCCCGCCTCGAACGCCGCATACGCCATGAGGGAGCTCGGCGGGAGCGTGTCGAGCGCGTCCCGCAGCGACTGCAGCGACGTGTGCGCCGGGTGCGGCGCCGCGGCGGCCTCGGTGGAGGCGACGTTGACGACCACCACCCGCGCGAGGTTGTGCCGGCGCTTGAAGTCCAGCAGGTCGGCGGTGATCCCGGCGGCGACCTCGGCCGCGGTGCCGTGCGGCAGCGGACGGATCTCCTTGTCCACCGCCGCCAGCTCCTCGTGCAGGGTGGCGACCAGGCGGGCGGGCACGACCCCGGCGTCGGCGAGGGCCTCGGCCTTCTTCGCCACGCAGATGGTGGCGACGTCGTGGCCGCCGAAGACGAGGTCGCCGAAGCCGGGCAGCGCGTCGCTGCGCAGCACGGGATGTTCGGTGACGCAACCGATCGGCTCGGTGAGCCCGGCGCGCACAGCGGCAGCACCGACGATGCTGGTGACGGCGACGGAACCGCGCGCGCCTACCAGCCACACACCCGTTTGCACCGGGCCCTCCCAAATGGCGGTTGGAGTTGTGTGACGATCTTGTGGGCGACATCACCGACTGTCGCTGAGTTGGCAGCGTAGAACCCCCTGACGCCTTCCGCCAGTGCCAACCGAACTTTTCTCCAAACCAAAAAAACTTCCCGCGCTAGCGTGCAAAAGAGGTCAGCGCCGGGCGACGGCGCGCTCGACGGCCGTCCACAGCCCGGAGGTGACCAGGTAGATTCCGGCGGCCACCGGGGTGATCGCGGCGAACGCCACGGTCCCGAACGACAGCGCCCGGACGAAGCCCGGCGAGCCCTCCGGCAGCTGCCGCACGTTCCAGACGGCGACGGCGGCGAGCGCGGCGACGATCAGCCAGCCGGCGAGGGCGGCCGGGTGGTCGAGCAGCCTGGCGGTCAGGTCGGTGCCGAGCAGGGTGTGGCCGCGGACCGCGTCGCCGGTGAACTCGCGGTACAGCAGCCAGACGACGGGCGCCTGGGCCAGCATCGGCAGGATGCCCGCGAGAGGGCCCGAGCCTTCGGCGCGCATGAGCGCGGCGGTCTTCTCGGCGAGGACGACCGGGTCCTTGCCGTGCTGCTCCCGCAGCCGCGTCAGCTGCGGGGCGAGCCTGGCGCGGACCTTCTCCGCGCGGTACGCCCGCAGGCTCAGCGGCAGCAGGGCGGCCCGGACGGCGAGGGTGGCGATGACGATGGCGGCGGCGACGGACCCGGTGGAGGAGGCGAGCAGGACGAGGACATGGTGCAGCACGACAGGAGCCCTTCGGCTTGGACGCGCGCAGGCGCCGGCCACCGCGGCCACCACCCGGCGCGCACGGCGGAGCCGCACGGGCGGGCAGGGCGAGGCGGGGTCGGGAGGAGCGCGCGGAGATGGACGAGCGGGAGTCAGGAAGGAGGGACTACCGCTGTCCGGGCGCGCGGGGCCGCGGCCGTCCGGCTGCGTCGGGGTCCATGGCGCGGGTCGGCTGCGCCCGCCGGGAACGGGCCCGCGCCGGGACGGGCACGGCCCGCCGCGGCGCCGTGGGCGCACCGGTGAGCAGGCGCGCCGCGAGGACGATCGCGAGCGCGGCGAGGACGGCCGTCGCCACGGCGACGGCGTCGGCCGGCGAGGTCACCGAGGACCAGGCGGCGAGAAGGGTGGTCAGCGACCACGACATGGCACCGAGGATACGCCACCGGGCGCCCGGATCACATGGCGTGCGCGGCCGGGCGGCGGCTCGCCTTCTCGCGGTACATGTCGGCGTCGGCGGCCCGCATCATGTCGTCCAGGGTCCCGCCGGTCGCCGTCGTCACCCCGATGCTGGCGTCGATCCGGACGAACCGCCCGTCGAGGCGGATCGGGGCGATCAGCGCGAACCGCAGCCGGGCCGCCACCTCCGCGGCGTCGTCGGCGGTGGCGCCGGGCAGCAGGACGACGAACTCGTCGCCGCCGAGCCTGGCCACCAGGTCGCCGTCGCGGGCCTGCGCGCGCAGCCGGGCACCGACGACCCGCAGCAGCTCGTCGCCGGCCGCGTGGCCGAGCGTGTCGTTGACGGCCTTGAAGCCGTCGAGGTCCAGGACGAGCACCGACGCGAGGGTGCCGGGTGGCAGACCCGTACGGGTGTACTCGTCGAGCAGGTGGCGGTTGCCCAGGCCGGTCAGCGGGTCGTGCAGCGCCTGGTGGCGCAGCTCCGCGCGGGCCTCGCCGAGCTGGCGCATGTGGGTGCGGTGGCCGCGGGACAGCAGGCCGGCCAGGACCGCGACGACCAGGTGCAGGGCCGGGGCCAGGGTGACCCATTCGCTGGGCAGCTGCCGGCCGGCGAGCGGCTCGGCCCAGACGTACATGGTGACGCAGCTCAGGGCCGTCGCGAGCCAGGTGAGCAGGGCGCCCGTGAGCTGGTTGCGGAAGGCGCCGATGACGATGGGGATGACGAAGATCGGCCACAGGGTGACGTCGGTGTACCGGATCGTGCCCATGACCGCGCCGATGGTGGTCGCGGTGTCCAGGGTCACCAGTACCGCGCTGATCCGCGGGTACCGGCTCCGTCCGACGCTGCGCAGCGCGTGCCAGGCGAGAACGTTGGTGAGCGCGAGGGGCACCGCCCACAGCGTGAGGGTGTTCGGCACCGGGAGCAGCACCACGGTGCACACGACCCACAGCACGGAGCCGAACCGGCTGATCAGGCCGGCCCACTCGATGCTGCGCCGGAAACGGAGCAGGGGCAGATCCACGCCCCAATGTCGACCGCCAGTAACCGAACCTGAGAAGGATCTGAGCCAACCTGAGGAGAATCTCAGGTTGAACCCCTAGGTGACCGCTTTCAGGTGCGTTCCGGATAGTCCTGAGGGTTCACGGTCCGTAAGGTCGGCGTCGTGGCACTCATCGAGACGCGTGCGCTGACGAAGCGCTACGGAGGTGGCGTCACCGCCCTGCAGGAACTGACTCTGGCGGTGGAGCCCGGGATCATCGGGCTGGTCGGCGCGAACGGCGCCGGCAAGTCCACGTTTATCAAGATCATGCTCGGGCTCCTTCAGCCGTCCGGCGGCGAGCTGAGGGTTCTCGGGCTCGACCCGACGACGCAGTCCGTGGAGGTGCGGCAGCGCGTCGGGTACATGCCCGAGCACGACTGCCTGCCGAGCGAGACGTCGGCGGCCGAGTACGTGACGCACCTGGCGCGGATGAGCGGGCTGCCCGCCAACGCCGCCCGGGAGCGGGCGTCCGAGGCGCTGCGGCACGTCGGGCTCTACGAGGAGCGGTACCGCCAGATCGGCGGCTACTCGACCGGCATGAAGCAGCGGGTCAAGCTGGCCCAGGCGCTCGCCCACGACCCGGACCTGCTGCTGCTGGACGAGCCGACCAACGGCCTCGACCCGGCCGGCCGCGACGCGATGCTGGAGCTGGTGTACCGCATCGGCACCGAGTTCGGCATCTCGATCGTCGTGTGCTCGCACCTGCTCGGCGAGGTCGAGCGGATCTGCACGTCGCTGATCGCGATCGAGGGCGGCAAGCTGCTGCGCTCCGCGACGGTGTCGGACATGACGACCAGCCGCGACGTGCTCACCGTCGAGGTGAGCGAGGGGGTCGAGCTGCTCGTCGCCCGCCTCGCCGAGCAGGGCCTGCCGGTGTCGCGCGACGGTGCGTCGCTCATGGTGCCGATGGACAGCGACGACGTGTACGACCGCATCCTGGTCGCGGTCGCCGAGCTGGACCTGCCGCTGCACCGCCTCGACCAGCGCCGCCACCGCGTCGCTGAGCTCTTCCAAACCCCGACGGTGACCGGACCGGCCGGACCGGCAGCACAGGAGGTCGGCCATGGCGCAGCCAACTAGCGTCATCCATGACATCGGCTACCAGCGTTACACGGGCCCGAGGCTCGGCCGCTGGTACGCCAACCGTTCCCTCTACGAGCAGAGCCTGCGGACCGCGTTCGGCATCGGCCGGGGCGCCAAGGCGAAGATCTTCCCGTGGCTGGTGATCGGCATCGCGCTCAGCGTCGCCGTCGTCGAGATCGCGGTACGGTCGCTGACGGGCCAGTCGTTCATCAGCTACCGCGGGTTCGCGGCCTTCATCTCGTTCCCGGTGATGCTGTTCCTCGCCATCGTGGCGCCGGAGCTGGTGTCGCGGGACCTGCGGGACCGGACGCTGCCGCTGTACTTCAGCCGGCCGCTGTCGCGCTCCGACTACGCCCTGGCGAAGTACGCCGCGCTGTCGACGGTGGTGCTGCTCCTGCTCGCCGTGCCGCAGCTGCTGATCTACATCGGCGCGGTCTTCACCCGCACCGACGGGTTCTCCGGCGCGATGAAGGAGCTCGGCGACATGGGCCCGGGCCTCGGCGGCGCCGTCATCCGGTCGCTGGTCCTCGCCGGGATCGCGCTGCTGGTCGCGTCGCTGAGCGGCCGCCGGGCGTTCGCCGCGGCGTTCATCGTCGGCGTGTTCGTCATCACCGCGCCGATGGTCGGCATCCTCAACGTCATCGGCGGCGGCGAGGGCAGCGCGCTGGCGAGCCTGTCGTTCATGGTCAACCCGATGACCCTGCTCATCGGCGTCGAGCAGTGGCTCTTCGGTACACCGGACGCCGATGCCATGCCGATCGGCGACTACGGCCCCGTCTACGGCGTCGGCACCCTCGTGCTGCTCGCCGGCTGCATCTCGCTCCTGCTCCTGCGTTACCGGAAGGTGGCCGCCTGATGGGCACCGTCGACCTGCAGCACGTGTCGCGCTGGTACGGCAACGTCGTCGCCGTCAACGACGTGACGATGACCCTCGGCCCCGGGGTGACGGGCCTGCTCGGGCCGAACGGCGCCGGCAAGACCACGCTGCTGCACATGATGTCGGGGTTCCTGGCCCCGTCGAAGGGCACGCTCACCGTCGACGGCGCGCCGTCGTGGCGCAACCCCGACGTGTACCGCACCCTCGGCCTCGTCAGCGAGCGGGAGGCCGTGCACGGGTTCCTCACCGGCAAGGAGTTCGTGGTCGCCAGCGCGAAGCTGTTCCGCCTCGCCAACCCGGAGGAGGCCGCCCGCCGCGCCCTCGCCCTGGTGGAGATGGAGCCGGCGCAGGACCGCCGCATCGACACCTACAGCAAGGGCATGCGGCAGCGGATCCGGGTCGCGGCCGCGCTCGTGCACGACCCGGGGGTGCTGCTGCTGGACGAGCCGTTCAACGGCATGGACCCGCGCCAGCGCTTCCACATGATGGACCTGCTGCACAAGATGGGCGACGACGGCCGCACCGTGCTGTTCTCCTCGCACATCCTGGAGGAGGTCGAGCAGGTGTCCGGCACCGTCCAGGTGATGGTCGCCGGCCGGCTCGCCGCGTCCGGCGACTTCCGCACCATCCGCCGGCTCATGACCAACCGGCCGCACGTGTTCTCGATCCGCTCCAGCGACGACCGCCGCCTGGCGGTGGCGCTGATCGGCGAGGCGTCCGTGGCGGGTGTCGACCTCGACGCGACAGGCCTGCAGGTCCGGGCGTCCGACTACGGCACGTTCACCCGTGCGCTGCCCCGCATCGCGCTCAAGGAGGGCGTGCGGGTGCGGCAGCTGCTGCCCGCCGACGAGTCCCTGGAAAGCGTCTTCTCCTACCTGGTGGGTGCCTGATGAATCCGACCATCGCCCGCATCACGCTGCGCGGCCTGCTCGGCCGCCGCCGGATCTGGCTGCTGGTGCCGCTGCCGATCATCCTGGCCGGCTTCGCCGCGGCGGCCCGGGCCTTCGGGGAGCCGCCGTCGGAATGGGGGGAGCCGGTCATCGTCGGCCTCGGCTTCGCCGCGGTGCTGCCGGTGATCGCGCTCATCGTCGGCACCGGCGTGCTCGGCTCCGAGATCGACGACGGCACGATCACGCACATCCTGTCCAAGCCGATCCCGCGCTCGGAGATCGTGTTCACCAAGCTGGCCGTCGCGGTCGGGGTGACCGGCGGGTTCGCCGCCGTGCCGCTGTTCATCGTCGGGCTGCTCGCCGAGTCCACACCGCTGGCGTTCGCGCTCGTCGTCGGCGCGTTCGTCGGCGCCCTCGCCTATTGCGCGCTGTTCCTGGCGATCAGCGTCATCACCCGCCGGCCGGTGCTGCTCGGACTGGTCTACGTGGTGCTGTGGGAGGGCCTGCTGGGCAACCTGCTGTCCGGCACGGCGAAGCTGAGCATCCAGCAGTACGTGAAGACGATCGTCGACTGGCTCGCCCCGACCGACGTGCTGTCGGGTTCGGTGTCGGTGCCGGTGAGCTTCGTCATGGCCGGCGTGTTCACCGTCGGCATGACCGCCCTGGCGGTGCAGAAGCTGCGGACGTTCGCCGTCGCGGGCGAGACGGGCTAACGTCCCGCTGGTGAGTTTCCACCGCGTGTACAGCGTCGCCGTCTTCATCGTGCTGGCGTCGCTGGACAACGTGGCGATCAGCCTGGTGCCGCCGCTCTACTCGCCGATCAGCCGCTCCCTCGGCGTCGGCGAGGGAGCGCTCGGCGTGGTGACCGCGGTCGGGTATCTCGTGACCGCGGTCGCCGCCGTCGGCTGGGCGTATGCCGGCGACCGCACCGACCGCAAGCCCGTCCTCATGGCCGGCACCCTGATCTGGGCCGCCGGCACGGTCGGCACCGTCCTCGCCGGCGGCTACTGGACGTTCCTCGCCGCGCAGCTCGTCGCGGCCGTCGGGCTCGGCGCCGTCGGCTCGGTCGGGTTCTCCGTCGTCAGCGACCTCATCTCGCCCCGCCGCCGCGGCCTCGTGATGAGCCTGTGGGGGCTGTCGCAGGGCGTCGGCACCCTCGCCGGGGTCCTCGTCGCCAGCCAGCTCGGCGGCACGGACTGGCGGCGCCCGTTCGAGGTCCTCGCCGTCCTCGGGGTCCTCGCCGCCGCCGCGTACTTCACGACCGCCGACATCCGCCGCGGGCAGAGCGAGCCGGACCTCGCCGCGGTCTTCGCCGCCGGGGAGGAGTACGAGCACCGCATCTCCCGCGGCGACCTGCCCGGCATCGTCGCCCGCCGCACCAACGTGTGGCTGATCCTGCAGGGGCTCACCGCGCAGGCCGCGTTCGGGTCCCTGGTGTGGCTGCCGCGGCTGTTCCAGGCGAAGGCGGAGGCGCAGGGCTACGACGAGCGGACCGCCATCGCGATCGGCGGCATCCTCGCCACCCTCTTCCAGCTCGGCGGCGTGCTGTCGGTCGTCGGCGGCCTGATCGGCGACCGCTGGCAGCGGCGCGACCCCGGCGGCCGGGCGAAGGTCGCCGCGATCGGGATCCTCGCCGGGGTCCCGCTGTACGTGGCGCTGTTCTTCGCCCCGCTGACGCTCCCGGCCCCCGACGGCCGGTCCGCGACGGTCCTGGTCGTCGAGGCGCTGTTCACGACGCCGAGCCTCCTGGCCGCGTTCCTGTGCGCGCTGCTGGCCCTGGCGCTGACGTCGGCGAACTCGCCGAACTGGTTCGCGCTCATCGCCGACGTCAACCCGCCCGAGCACCGCGGGACCGTGTACTCACTGGGGAACCTCGTCAACGGCGTCGGCCGGGCGGCCGGCAACGGGATCGTCGGGGCGGTGTTCGCGGCGCTCGCGCGCAGCTTCCCGCCGCCGACGAACCTCGCCGTCGGACTCGCCGCCTTCCAGGTGTTCTTCATCCCGACCGGCGTCATGTACTGGCTCGCGTCCCGCACCGCCCCGGCGGACATCGAGGCGGTGCACGCACTGCTGCAGGAGCGCGCTACAGAGTCCGTAGATGAAATCCCCCGTCCACATCGATGACCTGGCCGGTGGAGAAGGGCAGCAGGTCCGTCGCGATCGCCGCCACCGCCCGGCCGACGTCCTCGGGGGTGCCCCAGCGCCGGATCGGCGTGACCCCGTCGCGCAGGATGAGCTTGTCGTACTTCTCCTGCACGGCGCTGGTCATGTCGGTGGCGATGATGCCGGGCCGCACCTCGAACACGGTGATGCCGTGCTCCGCGAGGCGCGCCGCGAACAGCTTCGTCATCATGCCGAGGCCGGCCTTCGTCACGCAGTAGTCGCCGCGGTTGACGCTCGCCGTGTACGCGCTCATCGACGAGATCGTGACGATCTTGCCCTGGACGCCGTCCTCGACCATCCGGCGGGCGACCTGCTGGGTGAGGAAGTACGGCCCCTTGAGGTTGATGCCGACCAGGCGGTCGAAGGACTCCTCGGTGGCCTCCAGGAGGTCCGCGCGCACCGCCGGCGCCACGCCCGCGTTGTTGACGAGCAGGTCGATCCCGCCGAACGCGTCGTACGCCTCCCGCACGAGCCGTGCCCGGTCCCCGGCGTCGCCGACGTCCGCCCGGACGAGGGCGGCCCGCGCGCCGCGCCTGCCGATCTCGGCGGCGGTGTCCTCGGCGGCGGCCAGGTTGGAGGCGTAGTTCACCACCACGTCGAGGCCGGCGTCCGCCAGGGCGAGGGCGATGCCCCGCCCGATGCCGCGCGAGGCACCGGTGACGAGCGCGGCGCTCACGCCGCCACCTTCCGCTGCGCTCCAGGCGTCGGCCTGAGCTGGAACTGATTCGATGGTGAGCGGCCCGAGCCGCTTCGCTGGCCGCTCACGCCGCCACCTTCCGCTGCGCTCCAGGCGTCGGCCTGAGCTGGAACTGATTCGATGGTGAGCGGCCCGAGCCGCTTCGCTGGCCGCTCACGC
>NZ_JBVJIJ010000010.1:315898-358344 GCF_055586325.1 Dactylosporangium sp. NPDC051087
CACGCCGCCACCTTCCGCTGCGCTCCAGGCGTCGGCCTGAGCTGGAACTGATTCGATGGTGAGCGGCCCGAGCCGCTTCGCTGACCGCTCACTCGGCACCGCCGAAGAACGTGTAGTACGGGCCGTCGACGAGCCGGCCGAGGTACAGCGCCAGCTCCCGCAGGTGGTAGTCGCCCCACATGCTGGACTCGCCGTTCGGCACCGACTGGCCGGGCGCGACGTGGTCCCAGCCGTTCGGCCGGTGGTAGACGGAGTGCAGCAGCAGCCCCTCGTGCCGCGGGTCCACCGACAGGTAGGGCTCGGCCAGCAACGTCCTCGCGACCGTGAGCCCCGCCTGGGTGTACCGCTCCTCGCCGGTCGCGTGGCCGAGCCGCAGCAGGCCCTGCGCGGCGATCGCGGCGGCGCTGGAGTCGACCGGCTCGTGCGCGTTGTACGGGTCCGCGGGGGCGTCCACGTCCAGGTGCACCAGGCCCGGCGCGCCCGTGTCCCAGTACGGGATCCCGTCGGCGGGGGAGTGCTCGATGTAGAAGTCGCACGTCGCTCGCGCCGCCGACCGGAACAGGTCGGACTCCTCGGCGCCCACGAACTCGAGGAGCTCGGCGAAGCCGAGCATCGCCCACGCCAGCCCGCGGGTCCAGGTGGAGAACGGCGAGTAGCCCTGCTGCGTGCTCGGCGCCCGGAAACGCCCGTCGTTGACGTTGAACAGCGCCTCGTGCACCGTGCGGCCCCGCACGTCGTACACGTCGCGGCCCTCGCCGAAGTAGACGTTGTACCGCGCCGTGCTCTCCGCGTGCTGCACGAGCCGTGCGAGCAGGTCGATCCGCTCGTCGTGCTCGCCCATGAGGACGTGCCCGAGCCGGTGCGCGACGGCGAGGGACCGGCAGGAACGGATCGTGTCGACGAACAGCGACTGCGGCCCGTTGAACGAGTAGATGTAGCCGCCGCCGTCCGCGGTCCTGCTCCAGCGGGCCGCCTGCACGGCGCCGCTGACCTTCAGCGCCAGCTCCGCAGCGGTCAGGTCCTCCTCGCCGGCGCGGCCCTCCAGGACGAGGCGGCGCAGCGTCCCGTACGTGCTGACGTTGTTGAACCCGTGGTCGTGCACGCCGATGTGGCTGACGTGCGGTGCCATCACGCCGAACGTGTGCCGGCGGCCCTGCTCGAGGAAGTGCCGGTCGCCGGTCGCGTCGAACTGCAGCAGCGCCGAACCGACCTGGAACCCCTGCGTCCACTCGGTCCAGCCGCGCGCCGTGTAGCGCCCCTCGACGGTGAACACGGGCGCTCCCTGGTCGCCGCCCGGCGGGCAGGACGCGTCGATCGCGTCGATCTTCCCGGCGGACAGCTCCCACATCCGGGCGACCGCGGGCAGCAGATCCTTGGGCGCGAGCCCGTCATCGATGCGCAACATGCCCACGAGGATACGGGGAAAGCGCTTTCCTGAGAACCCCGCGCGGGCCGCTTTCGTGACCCCGGGGCGACGGCGGCCCGCCTCGTGGCAGGATGGCGCGTGATGGACGCGACCGCTGTTGAGCAAGTCACCGATCGCTGGGTCGCGGCCTGGACCACCGGCCGCACCAGCACCCTGTTCACGCTGCTCGCCGCCGGTGCCCGGGTCGAGTCCAACCTCGATCCCGACGGCGACTTCATCGAGAAGCTCACCGGTTACGCCGCCGCCCTGACGGGCGTGTCGGTCTTCTCCCGCACCGTGATCGACCTGCGGGTCGCGCTCGTCTACGACTGCGCCGTGGACGTCGAGCAGTTCCGGCTCGCCGAGTTCCTGGTGCTGACGGAGTCCGGCCTGATCGCCGAGGTCCGCCGGGTCTACGACCTGTATGCGATCGAGCGGCTCATGCCCGAGCTCCTGCTGGAGACGTAGCCGGCCGCACCGCGCCCGCAACCCGGTTGCTCCGGCCCGTGACTGCCGTCCGGCGGCCCCGGGCCGTACCGTTGTGTGCACGGGGGGAACACAGCGGAAAGCCGGGCCCCCGAAGGGACCCGGCAGTTGACAACTCAATCAGGTCAGGACATCGCCGCCGCGGAGACGAAGGTGTAGCCCAGGCCCTGGATGCCTTCCACGGTCTGCTTGAGGTAGTCGGTGCCGAGGTAGGGGTGGTAGAAGAAGCTCGCCACGCCGTCGCGGACCGCCAGGTTGGTCTTCGCGTTCGCGACCAGGTCGGCGGGCAGCACCGCCGGGTGCTGGTTGAAGGGCTCCGGCTCGATGTTGCCGATGTTCTCGGGGATGACGGTCGAGCCGTAGACGTCGCGGACGGTGTAGGGGAAGAACTGCCCGACCATGTGCGCGGTGCTGTTGTCGACGGTGCCGCCGGACAGCACGCCCGGGAAGTACAGGCCACGCTCGTAGCGGACGCCGACCAGGGTGTTGATGGTCTTGTAGTCCAGGGCGCTCGCGGCGTAGTGCGGGAACTCGAAGATGGTCGGCTGCTTGAGGCCGGCGAGGGCCCAGTCGGCGCGGGAGGCGAGCACCCGGGCGGTGACGTTGAGCGCCGAGTCGTTCTTCACCGGGCCGTCGTAGATGACCGCGTCGTTGGCGTCGACGTGCGCCATGAAGAACTCGAAGTCGTTGGCGCTGACGCCGTCGTACGGGTTGTTGATGGCGTCGAGCTGGTGGGTGTAGCCGTGCTGGAGCAGGGTGCCGCCCTTGCTCTGCATGTACTTCAGGGCGCTGACCACCAGTGGCCGCTGGCGCAGGGTGTAGTCCTCGGCCTTGCCATTGTTGTTCACGCCTTTCGGGTCGCGGTAGCGGCTGTAGACGGCGACGGTGAAGGGGACCTTCTTGCTCGACAGGTAGTCGGCGATGGCGCGCAGCTCGTTCGGGTCGGCGTCGGGGCCGACGTCCTCGATGCGGACCAGGGCCCGGTGCCGCTCGGCCGTCTGCGGCGCGAGCACCGAGTACAGCAGGTCGGAGAAGGCGAGGTACCGGTCGCTGGACGTGATGTAGGACAGCGGGATCTCACCGAGGTAGGTGAGGTTGCCCGACTTGATGCCCCACGGGAAGGTGGTGCCGTCGGCGCGGACCGCGGTGCCGACGGGGACGGCCTTCGCCGGGTCGGAGACGACGTAGTCCATGATGCCGCCGGCGTTGCGCACGTCGCGGGTCATCGTGGTGCCGTTGTACTCGATCTGCGACACCGGGGAGGTGTCGTAGCCCTTCCAGGTGTAGCCGTACTTGGCGACGAAGTCCGCGGAGCGGGCGGTCAGCTGCCAGATGTTGTTGTACATCCACAGGACCGGCTTGGTGCCCGCGAGGGTGTCGTCGAGGAACGCGGTCGGCAGCGGCTCGTCGTAGGTGGAGCCGACGTAGACGACGGCGGAGTAGGCGTTCATCTCGCCGGCCTTGTAGGCGCCGACCGGGTGCGCGGTCCAGGAGCCGAAGTGCGAGACGAGGTTCGTCGCCATCGTGCCGTAGTCCTCGCCGAGCCACGAGTACGGGCCGGTGTTGTCGTAGAGGACGAGCGTCTTCGTCGCGGCGTTGGAGCCGGGGGCGCCGGTCCCGGAGCGGGTGGCGGTCGGCGCGGCGGCGAACGCCGGGGTGCTCGGCACGGTCAGAGCGAGCGACGCGGCCACGGTGACGGCTGCGAGCGAACTGATCAGCTTGCGCATGTCGGTACGAGATCCCTAACTCAGACGGAGACGGTGGTCGGCATGGGGGCGGGGTGCGAGGCGAGCCCGAGCATCGCGGCGACGGCCTGTTCGGTGCGCTGCGAGGCGAGCCCGTCGCCGTAGGGGTTGCCGTTGGCGGTCATCGACTGGCGCAGGAGCGGGTCGTCGAGCAGCCGGGCGGCCTCGGCGACGATCAGGTCCTCGTCCGTGCCGACGAGCTTTGCGCAACCGGCGTGCAGCGACTCGACGCGCTCGGTGACCTCGCGCAGGACCAGGGCCGGCACCTTGAACGACGGTGCCTCCTCCTGGATGCCGCCGGAGTCGGTGAGCGTCAGGTACGCCTTGGACAGCAGCCGGGCGAGGGCCGGGTAGGGCAGCGGGTCGGTGACCGTCACCCGCGGCACCCCGGCGAGGCCGGCCTCGACCTGGGCCCGGACGGCGGGGTTGGCGTGCGCCGGCAGGACTACCCGGATGTCCGGGTACGCCTCGATCAGCCGCCGCACCGCGGAGAGGATCCGGTCGAGGGGCTCGCCCCAGGACTCGCGGCGGTGCGCGGTCACCAGCACCACGCGGGCCTGGCCGTGCTCGGCGGCGTCCACCGCGGCGGCGATGCGGGCGTCCTCGAACGGCAGTTCCTTGCCGGCGATCTCCAGCGCCGCGTCGACGACCGTGTTGCCGGTGATGAGGACGTTGGCCGGGGTGACGCTCTCGTCGAGCAGGTTCGTCGCGGCGAGGGCCGTCGGCGCCAGGTGCAGCGCGGCGAGCTGGCCGACGAGCTTGCGGTTGGCCTCCTCCGGGAACGGCGAGTCCAGGTCGCCGGAGCGCAGCCCCGCCTCCAGGTGCACGACCGGGATGCGGCGCCAGAACGCGGCCATGGCACCGGCGAGCGTCGTGGTGGTGTCGCCCTGCACGACGACCGCGGCCGGCTTGCGCTCCTCCAGGAGGGCGTCCAGCGAGGCGATCATCGCGGTGAGGAGCTCGGGCTGGCTGCCGGTGACCCGCTGCAGCGGCAGCGTCACGTCGGCCCGGACGTCGAACGCGTCGAGCGCCTGGGTCACCATCGTCGGGTGCTGCCCGCTGGCGACCAGCACCGGGGTGAGCCGGCCCGCGGCACGCATCGCGGCGGCGACGGGCGCCAGCTTGATGGCCTCGGGGCGGGTACCGGCGATGAGGAAGACTTCGGGAGACATGTGCTGACGTCCTTTACGAGAGAACCGGCTCTTCGACCAGGCGTTCGGTCTTCGCCCAGGCCTGTCGCCGGCTGATCTGCCGGCCGATCGCCCGCCAGGTCGAGACCAGGCCGAGCAGGAGGAAGAAGGGGTAGGCGACGGCGGCGACCAGCAGTCGCCAGAGCTTCTCGTCGCCGAGCTGGATGCGGTGGACCATGGCCCAGACCAGGCCCGGGACGGTCATGCCGATCGCCCAGAACAGCGCGACCTCGCCCATCTGCGCCCAGGAGTGGATCATGAAGGTCTCGCCGTGCCCGGGGACGAGCCGCCACATCGCGTATCCCCAGAGGCCGAAGACGCCGGCCGTGCCGAAGGCGTTCATCCATGGTGCGAGCAGGTAGTAGAGCATCTCCAGCAGCGCGTGGTTGCGGATCTGCCGGGAGGCGATCAGCTTCGGCACGTAGCCGATGCACTGCAGGTTGCCCTGCGCCCACCGGGTGCGCTGGCGGGTCAGCCGCTTCACGTCGACGAGACCCTGCTGGTTGACGTTGGCCATCGAGGTGTACCGGATGCGCTCGCCGTTGAGGTGCATGCGCAGGCCCAGCTCGAGGTCCTCGACGAGGCAGTGCGACCAGGGCGCGTCGCCGAGCCGCATCAGCGACGACAGCCGGGCGAACTGCCCGTTGCCGCCCAGCCCGACCGTCCCCGCGGCGTTGCGGAGCAGCTGGCTGGCGTTGGCGATGGCGGCGAACTCGAGGTCCTGCACGGCGCCCAGGACACGGTTGCGGTTGTGGATCCGCACCCGGGTCTGCACCGCGCCGACCCGCGGGTCCCGCATCTGCTTCGACACCTCGGTGAGGATGTTGCCGCTGCCCCGCCCGTCGCCGTCGATGACACCGACCGCGACCAGCGCGGGGTCCTCACCGTGGGCCAGGGTCAGGTCCCGGATGGTCCGGAAGGCGGCGTTGAGCGCCTCGCCCTTGCCCTTGCGGGCGTTGGGGAAGTCCCTGCGCAGCACCGTCAAACCCGGGTGGTCGATGGCGGCCAGCACGTCCGGGGTGCCGTCGTCCGATCCGTCATCGACCACCAGGACCCTGGTGCGTGTGCCCGCCGGACCCTGCAGCGCCAGTGCTGCGGAGACGGTCCGGCCGACAACCCGTTCCTCGTTGAGGGCGGGCACGACGATCCAGAAGGTCAGCGGCTCGTGCTCGTTCGGCGCGACTGCGTCGCGCCGGCGACGCCGGCCGGCGGTGGCCGAGTCACTGGCGGTGAAGGCCACCAGTGCCAGGTTGTACGCCGGCCAGAGCGTCAGGAGCGCGAAGCCGACCAGAAGGATCGCCGTCATGCGTCAGGCTGCGCTGCGGTTGAAGCGGGATGCCCGCACCATCAGGAAGCCGGTGACGACGAGCGCGACACCTGCTGCGACGATGGCGAAGACGGGGCTTCCGGTGACTGGCAGCGACGCGGCGGTGGATCCGCCGGTCACGATGACGCCGGTGACCTTCGTACCTGACATGACAGCTTCCCCTCGGCTATCTCTCCGGCGGTGCCCGGCGGCTCCTTGCTGGCAACCGTCGTGCACCTTGTCCAAGAAGCTTGGAGCGGCCGAGGGGCAATCACAATGGGTGAGCATGGTCGGATACGCCCGAGTGGACCAAGTCCGTCCAAGGACCTGACAGAGCGTTTACGCAGGCAAAATGCGACCGCTACGCAGAGTGGTCGGAGCGTGTGCGGTAGCTCTCAGTGAAGGACTCGGGGTGTTGCCAGTCGGTTGCGAACTCCGCCCAGAGCGACAGGGCGACACTGGCACTCTCGGGCCGGTCCGCCGGCCGCTTGGCCATGCACTGCCGGCACAGCTCCGCTACGGAGCGTGGCAGGCCCGGTGCGAGCAGGACCGGGGTCGCGGCCGGTTGCAGCAACCTGGCGCCCGGCGCGTGCGGCGAGCGGCCGGTCAGCATCTGGTACAGCAGGACCCCGAGGGCGTAGACGTCCCAGGCGGGGGCGTGCTCGACGCGCGAGGCCGCGGGGTGCGCGAACGGCACCGCCAGGCCGAAGTCGATGATCTTCACGCCGGCGGTGGTCAGCATGACGTTGTCGGCGGTGAGGTCCCGGTGCGCGATGCCCCGTCGGTGCGCGACCGCGAGGAGCTCGGCGACGGACGCGGCGATCTCGACCGCGTGCTGCCACGGCAGCGGGCCCTCCGCGAGGCGCTTCGTCAGCGGTACCCCGTTGAGCAGCTCCATCGCGACGCACGGCACGGTCGCCCGGCCGGTGTCCAGCTCGCCGTAGCCGAAGATCTTCGGCACGGTCGGGTGCCGCATCCGCTGCATCAGCAACGGCTCGCGGCGCGCCGCGTGGCAGGCCCTGCTGTTGTTGGCGAACGCCGGCGCGAGAACCTTCACCGCGGCCGGGCGCAGCTGCTCCAGATCGACGGCCTCGTAGACGAGTGACATGCCGCCGCGGGCGATCGGGCGGACCAGCAGGAAGCGCTCCAGCACCCTGCGGCCAAGCTCGATCTCCGACACAATCGCCGACTATTCCCTAATAGCTGCCGATCGCGGAAGTCCCAGCGACGTTTGCCACAGACCGTGTCGATATCATAAATACGGATATGTCGGGTGCACCAAAGGATCCACACAGCCGATCGAAACCCATAGTTGACATCCGGGTAACCGTGGCTGACGCTGGCCGCAGGAATCGCTCCAACAGGAGACGGGATGACTGACGAGCCATCGCCACCAACCGTCACCGAGGTCGCCGCCGCCGCGGGGGTCTCCGCGGCCACCGTGTCCCGCGTCCTCACGGGCCGGGTCAGGGTCAGCACGTCGGCCCGGGTGTCGGTGCACGACGCCATCGCGCAGCTCGGCTACGTCCGCCACCGCGGGCCACGCCGCCCTGACCGGCTGCCCCAGCACCTCCCCGTCGCCGCCCTCGTCTTCGAGCCGACCGCCCGGCTCTTCCACGACACCTTCTCCGCCCGGCTCCTCGCCGGCGCAGAGGAGGAGCTGACCCGCCACGGCGTCCCGCTGCTGACGATGTCCGCCACCCGCGGCACCATCGCGTCGGCGACGCAGTTCCTCACCACCGGCGGCGTCGGCGGCGTCCTGCTCCTCGGCGGGCACAGCAGCCACCCCCTGGCGGTCTCCCTCGCCGCGTCCCGGGTGCCGCTGCGGGCCACCGGCCGGCCCGCGGAGGGCCTCGACATCCCGTTCGTCGACGTCGACAACCACGACGGCGCCCGCCAGGCCGTGGAGCACCTCATCCTGCGCCACCGCCGGAGCATCGCCGCGATCGCCGGCCCGCCGGACTCGCCCGCCGCCGCGGACCGCCTGGAGGGCTACCGCCGCGCCATGGAGGCCGCCGGCCGGGTCCCCGCCGTCGCCTACGGCGACTTCACCACCGCCTCCGGCGGGCACGCCGCCGCCTGGCTCCTGGACCGCATGCCCCGCCTCGACGCCCTCTTCGTCGCCTCCGACGCGATGGCCGCCGGCGCGCTGCAGGCGCTGCGCAAGGCCGGCCGCCGCGTCCCCGAGGACGTCGCCGTCGTCGGGTTCGACGACGCGCCGCTCGCCTCCTACACCACGCCGCCGCTCACCACCGTGCGCCAGCCGGTCTCCGAGCTCGGCGCGGTCGCCGCCGCCCTGCTGCTGGAACGCTCCGACGACAGCCCCGTGCTGCCGACCGAGCTCATCGTGCGGGCCTCAAGTTAACGACGTGAGCGACGGTCAGCTCCGGGAGGGCGATGTCCTTGCCCGCCGGTACATCCTGAGGCAACCCGTCGGCGCGGGCGGCATGTCCGTCGTCTGGCGCGCCTGGGACAGCACGCTGGAGCGCACCGTCGCCGTCAAGGTCCTCGACGGCCCCATCGGCACCGACGGCGGCCAGCGCGACCGCATCCGCCGCGAGGCCCGCGCCGCCGCCCGCATCGAGCACCCCAACGCCATCGGCGTCTACGACTACGGCGAGACCGTCACCACGCACGGCCGGATCGCCGCGTACGTCGTCATGCAGCTGCTCGACGGCGTCTCCCTCGCCGGCCGCCTCGCCGAGGGCCCACTGCCGCTGTCCGACGCCGTCGCGGTCACCGCCACCGTCGCCGACGTCCTGCACGCCGCCCACCGCCGCGGCGTCGTGCACCGCGACGTCACCCCCGAGAACGTCATGCTCACCACCGACGGCGTCAAGCTCCTCGACTTCGGCATCGCCGCCGACGTCGGCCAGCGCGACACCCTCACCTTCGGCACCCCGCCGTACGTCGCGCCGGAGCGTCTCGTCGGCGCGCCCGCCAGCGGCTCCACCGACGTCTACGCCCTCGGTGTCCTGCTCTACGAACTGCTCACCGGCCACCCGCCCGTGCAGGCCGCCACGTGGGACGAGCTCGAGCGCGCCATCGCCGCCGGCCACCGGCCCACCCTCAACGTGCCCGGTCTCCCGCCCGCCGTCGCCGCCGTCTGCCTGCGCTGCCTCGCCACCGACCCCACGGAGCGTCCCACCGCCGCGGAGGTCGCCGCCACCCTGGAGGCCTCGGCCCAGCGTCGCGGCCGGCGGTGGATTCCGGCCCTCGCGCTGCTGGTGGTCGCCGGTGTACTGGCCGGGCTCGCGCTCGCGTGGACGAACAGGGACCGTGGCGACACGGCCGCTCCGGTGCCGACGGTCAGCATCGTCGTGTCGATCCCGCCGCCGGTCACCGTCCAGCCCTCCCCGGGCGCCAGCCCGTCGCCGACCCGCGGGCGTACGTCACCCGCCGCCACGCCCCCGGGCGCCGCGTCCCCGTCGCCGGCGGGGTCCAGGCTCACCCCGCAGCAGGCCGGCCGCGCGGTCCTCGACGTCGTCGACCGCCGCTCCGCCGCCGGCGAGATCCGCTCCGACGTCGTCGAGGACATCCGCAACCAGATCAACAACATCATGAACCAGCCGTCGAACGCCGCGCCCCGCATCGACCGGCTCCGCAACCAGCTCCGCAGCCGCGAGATGGAGAAGTCGATCAGCACCGCCGCGTACGAGGAGCTCGACGCCGCCGTCGCCGCCTTCGGCGCCACCCTGACCTGACCCCGGGCCCGCCCGGCCGGGGCTGCGGTCGGGGCTGCGGTCGGGGCTGCGGTCGGGGCTCAGGTCGGGGCTCAGGTCGGGGTGATGACGCGGTGCCGGACCGCCCACATCGCCGCCTCGGTGCGCGACGCCGCGCCCGTCTTGCGCAGCAGGTTGGACACGTGGACGGTGACGGTCCGGATCGAGATCCCCAGCGAGCTCGCGACCTGCTGGTTGGACATGCCGGCGGCGAGGCAGCCGAGCACCTCGATCTCCCGGGCGGTCAGGTCCCCGCCCGCGCGCAGGCTGTGCAGGAGGGTCTCCGCCTCAGTGAGCCGCCAGCCGGGCCAGTGCGCGAGCAGCGCCACCGCCCGCTCCGCGTGCTGCCGCGCGTCGCCGGCCCGGCCGAGCCGCAGCAGCGCGTGCGCCGCGGCGGTGTGCACGGCGGCGTCGTACGGCGCGGCCTCCACCACCTCGACGCGCCCGCCGGCCCGCCGGTCGGGTGCGGCCGCCGAGCCGTCGCCCGGGACGTCCGCCGCACCGGGCCGGGGCGGACCGCCGTGACCGGTGTCCGCCGGGTCGCCGGGGCGGGTGGCGGCGGGTGCGTGGTGCAGGGCGGCCGGGAGCAGGGCGACGGCGGCCGCGTCCCGGCCGGCCGCCACGGCCAGCAGCAGCCGCAGCTGCGGTGCCGCGCCGACCGCGTCGCCGACGAGGTCCTCGACCGTCGCGGCCTGCACCCCGCCGTGCAGCGCCCAGCGGGCGGCCTCGACGAGGCGGGCGGGACGGCAACGGCCGACGCACTCGGCGAGCGCCAGCGCGGGGTCCACCGGATGCCCGCCGCGGGCCGCGACGGCGACCCGGAGGACCCGGACGAGGCCGACGTCGCGGCCCTCCCCGCCGGCGCGGGCGAGCAGCCGCGCGGCGAGGGCGTCGTCGCCGCGCTCGACGGCGAGGAGCCCGGCGGTCGCCGCGAACCTGACCCGTTCCAGGGGGTCGGTCTCGATCGGCAGCCGCGACCAGGTGAGCGCCTCGGCGCGGGCGAGGTCGCCGGTCCGCAGCGCGTGCGCGACGCCGAGCGCCGTCGTGCGCCCGGCGCAGAACTCCAGGCCGGCCCGGCCGAGCGCGGCCATCGCCTCGTCGAACAGCCGCCACCCGCTCACGTCGCCGAGCCCGGGCAGGCAGACCGCGACGAGGTTGTGCACGGCCCGGCCGGCGGTCACCGGGTCGCGGTCGTGCTCGGCGATCTGCCGGCACGCGTGCAGCAGCGCCACGCCCCGGTCCTGCGTGCCGCCGAGGGCGAGGGCGGTGCCGAGCGTGACCCCGGCCGACGCGATGCTCTCCCCGGTCCGCTCGGCGGCCACCATCGCGGCCTCGGCGAGCGGCACGACGAGGGCCGGTCCGGTCGTCCGCAGCGCGCCGGCGGCCTCCGCCGCGGCCTGCCGGGCCCAGGCGGCCCCGGCGTCCGGCGGCACGCCGTCGGCGGTGCCGTCCGCGGCGGTCAGGGCGGTCAGGGCGGTCAGGGTGGCCCGGGCGTCGTCGAGGGCGGCGTGGTGGCCGGCGCGGTCCGCCAGGCACCAGCGGACCTCCGCGAGGAGCCGGTGCGCGTCGGACGTCTCCACCGCGTCCGCGGCCAGGCGCAGCCAGTCGGCGGCGTGCCGCTCCGCGAGCGTGAACCGTCCCGCCACGAACGCCGCGACCGCCCCGGCCCGGGCCAGCTCCCGGTGCCCGTCCACGCCGAGCAGGTCGCCCGCCCGCCCGCCGAGGTCGACCAGGTCGAGGGCGGCGTCCGGCAGGCCGGCGGCCAGGTTGGCCTGCGCACCTCGTACCGCGGCGGCACCGGCTTCGGCGAGCCGGCCCAGCGCCGCCGCGTGCCTGGCGAGGGCCGCGTCGTCGCCCAGCTCGACGGCGAGCGTCCGGGCCAGGCCGTGCACGCGCGCGCGTTCGCTGGGCAGGGCGCTGCGGGCGAGGGCCTCGCGCAGCAGCGGGTGCCGGAAGCGCAGCGGCCCGGCCGGGGCCAGGTCGGGGGCGATGACCAGCATCCCGAGGTCGAGCAGCCGGCGCAGCGCGGGCTCGATCTCGCCCTCGCAGACGTGCACGAGCACGTCGGTCTCGACGGGGTCGCCGAGCAGCGCGGCGGCCCGCGCGACCCGGCCGACGAGGCCCGGCTCGCCGGCGAGGGGCTCGACGAGCAGGCCGGCGACGTGCGCGGGCAGCGGCGCCCCGGCGAGGTCGCCGCGGGCGGTGACGAGCTCGGTGAGCCAGAACGGGTTGCCGCCGGTGCGGGTCAGCAGCGCCCGGACGGTCTCCGGCGGCGGGGTGCCGCCCCGGTGCGCCTCGATGAGCTCCGCGGTCTCGCGGGCGTCGAACGGCGCCAGGTGCGCCCGGACCACCGACGGTGCGCCGCCGAGCCGGCGCAGGGTGCGGGCGGCGGCCGGGGCGAACGCGGCCTCCTGCGGCGGGCGGCTCGTGACGAGCAGCAGCGCGGGCAGGGCGGCGGCCGCGGCGAGCTCGCCGATGAGGGTCAGGCTGGCCGGGTCGAGGTCGTGGAGGTCCTCGACGACGAGGACGCCGGTCCGCCCGTCCAGCAGGGTCCGGACGACGTCGACGGCCGCCCGGAGCATCGCGGCGGGGGCCATGCGGGTGGCGGCGCCGGGGGCGGGGGAGCGCTGCGCGAGCTCCGGCGGGACGCCGCCGTCGAGGGGGTGCCCACCGAGGACGGAGGCGAGCCAGTCGTGCGGGGCCGCGCCGAGGGTACGGGCCGCGCCCGCGAGCACGACCGGCGGCGGCGGGTCGAGCCGGTCGAGCACCGCCGCGACGAGCCGGCTCTTGCCGCTGCCCGCCTCGCCGGTGACGAGCACGACCCGCGGGCCGGCGGCCCGGCCCGCCGCCACCTGGGAACATTGGGCCGCCCAGGCGCCCGTGATCTCGGCGAGCTCCTCGGCTCGGCCGATGAACGGGGTGGCGGGCATGCGGCCACGATACGCAGAAGTGCGTACAGACGCTGTGTGTGTCGATCGGGCACGCTTGCCGCCATGGAAGAGTCGCAGCCGCGCCCCCTCGCGCTGGAGTGGGCCGCCCGGACCGAGGTCGGGATGGTCCGCAGCACCAACCAGGACTCCATGTTCGCCGGTGGCAGGCTCCTCGCGGTCGCCGACGGCATGGGCGGGATGGCCGCCGGTGACGTCGCCAGCCGGCTGGCGATCGAGGCGATGACGCCCCTGGACGAGGAGTTCGCGGGCAGCGACCTGCTGACGGCGTTGCGCACCGCGGTCTCCGACGCGAACCGGCGCATCCGCGACGAGGTCGAGGCCGACCCGGAGAAGCAGGGGATGGGCACGACCCTGACCGCGATCCTGTTCTCCGGTGACCGGGTCGGGCTCGTGCACATCGGCGACTCCCGCGCCTATCTGCTGCGCGGCGAGGAGTTCGGGCAGGTGACCCGCGACGACACGTATGTGCAGATGCTGGTCGACGAGGGCCGCATCACCCTCGACGAGGCCGCGACGCACCCGCAGCGGTCGCTGGTCAGCCGGGTCCTGCAGGGGCAGCCGACCGACCCGGTCTACTCGGTGGTCCCGGCCCGCGCCGGCGACCGGTATCTGCTGTGCAGCGACGGCCTGTCCGGTGTCCTGCGCGCGGAGACGATCGAGGAGGTCCTGCGCGAGTACGACGACGTCGACGAGTGCGCGGACCGTCTGGTCGACCTCGCGATGCGCGGCGGCGGGCCGGACAACATCACCGCCGTCGTCGCCGACATCGTGGGCGACGACGTGCCCGAGCCGAGGGGGCTGCGGCACCGGTTGAAGTCGTGGCTGAGCCGCGACGAGGTCAACGGCGCGCGGCTGCCCGCCTGACGCCGCCCGGCCGCGACGGGGTCAGCGCGCCGCCCCGGCGCCGTCCGGGAGGCGGACGTCGTCGGGTGTCCAGGCGGCGACCCGCTGCGCCGCGGTCACCGCGACGCGGTCCGGCGTCAGCCGGATCAGGGTCCGCGCGAGGGCGCCGGTGACCCTGCCCCGGGCGCCGGCCAGCCTGCCGACCTGCCAGGAACGCCGGGAGACGGCGGCCACCCGGGGCCGGCGCTGCCGGTCGTAGGCCCGCAGCGCGACGGGGACGGAAGCGCCCGGCGGCAGCAGGCGGGCGAGGGTGACGGCGTCCTCGAGGGCCTGGCAGGCGCCCTGGCCGAGGTTGGGCGTCATGGCGTGCGCGGCGTCGCCGACCAGCGCGACGTCGGAGCCGAAGCGCATCGGGGCGACGGGGTGCAGGTCGAGCAGCGGGTGGTGGGACAGCTGCCCGGGGCCGGTCGCGGCCAGCAGCCGCGGGACCGGGTCGTGCCAGCCGGCCAGGACGGTCGTGAGCTCGGCGAGCTGCTCGGCCGGGGTGCCGGTGCGCAGCGGGCCGGGCGCGGCGGCGTACCAGTACACCGCGCCGGGACCGGTCGGCGCGTAGCCGAAGCGCCACCCGCGCGGCCCGGTGCTCTCCCCGCCGCCGTCGACCTCGCCGGGGACCACGGCCCGCCATGACACCTGGCCGCTGTCGCGGACGCGGATCTGCGGGGCGTACGCGGCGCGCACCGCGCTGCCGATGCCGTCCGCCCCGACGACCAGGTCCGCGTCCAGTGCGGCGACGTCGGTGACGGGGTGTCCCGTGTGGACGGTCGCGGGCAGCCCGTCGAGGAGGATCTCGTGCAGGGCGGCGCGGTGCAGGACGACCGGCGGCGCGGCGAGCTCGACCCGGCTGAGCCGGCGGCCGTCCCAGGTGCGCAGCCCGCCGCCCCGGACGAGGCCGCCGGCGCGCGCGACGGCGGCGCCGACGCCGAGGTCGTGCAGCGCCCGCATCGCGTTGGGCCACAGGGAGATGCCGGCGCCGACCTGCGACAGGTCCGGCCGCCGCTCCAGGACCGTGACGTCCCAGCCCTGCCGGGCCAGCCCCCGTGCCGTCGCCAGGCCGCCGATCCCGCCGCCCACCACGATCGCGCGCATGTGCCGCCTCCTCGGTTACTACACCTGTAGCAAGAAACGCTACACCTGTAGCATCGCCGGGTGAACGTTCGTGACGCGGATCGCAAGACCCGGCTGGCCGACGCCGCGATCGAGGTGCTCGGCGCGGGCGGGGTCCGGGCGCTGACCCACCGGGCCGTCGACACCGCCGCCGGCCTGCCCCAGGGCACCTGCGGCTACCACTTCCCGAGCCGGTCCGCGCTGCTGACCGCCGCGCTGACCCGCATCGCGGCCCTCGACCTGGCCGACGCGTCCGGGGCGGACCTCGCGACCGTCCTGCGCGGCTGGGTCGGCGGCGGCGGCGCGACCCGCACCCGCGCCCGCTTCATGCTCATGCTCGACCCGCAGGCCCGCGCCGAGCTGGGCCCTTCGGCGGCCGACCTGGCCGACGGGTTCGTGCGGCGGGCGGAGGACCTGTTCGGGTCGCCGGAGCGGGCCAGGCTCGCGATCGCCCTCATCGACGGGCTGCTGCTCGACGAGCTGACCCGCGGCACCGTCACCGACGAGGAGCGCCGGGCCCGCCTCGCCGCCGTCCAGGAAATTGTCACAACCGGCCAGTAACCTCGCAGCGACGCGGATCGTTGGGGGATTTGAGCACGAATCCCCCAGTGCCGTCCCCTCGCGAAAGCGACACGACCGTGGTCAGCAACCCGCGCACGTTCTGGCTCGTCCTGGTCACCGCTGCCGCCGCGTTCAGCGCCGCGGCCTCCGCAGGTCCCGTGCTGTCCTTCGGCGCCGTCGTCGCCGGTGTCGCCGCGGGCTCGCTCGTCCACGCGGTGGCGCTCATCCGGCTCGCCCTGCGCATCCACCACGGCCGCCGCGACTTCGGCCCCTGCCGGGGGGCCGGGTTCCTGGGCATGGGCGCCCTGCTCACCGGCGTGGGCGTCGGCGTCACCGGGTTCGTCGCGCTGAGCCCGTCGATCGCCGCGCCGGGCCTCGCCGCCGCCGTCACCACGTTCGCCGCCGCGCCGATGTTCCTGCTCGGCCTGCTCCTGCTGCCCGGCACGGCACCCACGGTCCGCGCCCGCCTGCGCCGCCTGCTGGACGGCGCCGGCATCGGCGTCACCCTCTGCTACAGCGTCTGGGTCCTCGCGTCCGCCCCCGCCACGTCGGTACTGGCCGGGCCGCTGCCCCTCGCCGTCGCCGTGACCTGCTGCGTCGCGGTCTCCGTGGCCGTCGTCACCGGGCTGCGGGCCGTGCGGCACCGGCCCGCCGCCCTCGCCTGCGCGGGCGGGTCCGCGCTGTGCGTCGTCGGGCTGGGCCTGTTCACCGTCCTGCTGGCCGACCTGCGCCGCCACGACCCGTCCGGCCCGGCGTCCGGCTGGGTCTCCGCCGGCCTCGCCGCGGCCGGGCTCGCGCTCGTCGCCGGGCCGTTCCTGATCCTCGCCGGGGCCCGCCGCGCCGGCGACACGCCGACCCGCCCGCACGCCGCCGACGCGACCGGCACCCTCGCCGGCTATCCGCTGCTCATCGGCCCGGTCCTGCTCGCCGTCGCGGTGTCCGTCGTGCACCTGCTCACCGGCGGCCGCTTCGACCCCGCCGCCGTCGGGCTCGGCCTGGCCGCCGCGGTCGCCGTCGCGCTGCGTGAGGCGCTCGCCGCGCGGGACATCCGGCGGTACGCGCGCACCCTCGCGACCCGGGAAGCCCACTTCAGGACGCTCGTGGCCGGATCCACCGACGTCGCGATCGTCCTGGACGCCGGGCTCGTCGTGCGGTGGCAGTCACCGGCCGCGGCCCGCCAGTTCGGCCTGTCGGACCAGGACGTCCTCGGCCGCCCGCTCACCGACCTGCTGCACCCCGCCGACGCCGGCCCGGCTGGCGAGGCGCTGCGCGCCGTCCTCGACGGCCGTGAGCACGTCCTGGTCCAGGCCAGGCTCTGCGACGGCTTCGGCCGCTGGCGCGACACCGAGTCCACCGTCAGCGACCAGCGCGCCGCCCCCGAGGTCGCCGGCGTCGTCGTCCACGTCCGCGACATCGGCGACCGCGCCCAGCTGCAGCGCAGCCTCGACGAGGTGACCTGGACCGACGACCTGACCACCCTCGCCAACCGGCGTCGCTTCCTGGCCGGCGTCGCCGAGGCCCACCCCCGCGCCACCGGCGAGGCCGGCTCCGTCCTCGTCGCCGAGCTCGACCGCTTCGAGAGCGTCGCCGACCTGCACGGCCCGACCGTCGCCAACGCCGTCCTCATCGAGGCCGCCCGCCGGCTGCGCGCCGCCGTCGGCCCCGACGACCTGCCCGCCCGCCTCGGCGGCGCCGCGTTCGCCGTCCTCACCGGCGCGCCGCTCGTGCACGCGTTCGCGCTCGCCACCCGCCTCGCCACCGTCTTCGCCGAGCCCTTCCAGCTGCCCGGCCGCACCGTGCACCTCACCGCCGACGTCGGCGTCGCCGACCTGGTCGGCGCCACCGACGCCGAGGACGTCGTGCGCCGGGCCGACATCGCCCGCCGCCGCGCCCGGCAGCTGTCCCGCGGCCGCGACGGCGGCCGCGTCGAGTGCTACGACAAGTCCTTCGAGGCGGCCCTCGTCCGCCGCACCGACCTGGAGCAGCAGCTGCCCGGCGTCGTCGGCCGCGGCGAGCTCGACCTCGTCTTCCAGCCCGTCGTCGACCTCACCACCCGCCACCCCGTCGGCGCCGAGGCCCTCCTCCGCTGGCGCCACCCTCGCCTCGGCGCCGTCCCGCCGCGCGAGTTCCTGCCCGTCGCCGAGGAGCTCGGCCTCGCCGACGAGCTCGCCGAATGGGCCCTGCACCAGGCGTGCCGCCAGCTGTCCCGCTGGCGCGCCGACGGCCGCGACCTGTGGATGTCCGTCAACGCCTCCGCCCGCCAGCTCGCCGCCCCCGGCTGGCTCGCCACCGTCGCCACCGCCGTCGACACCCACTGCGTCCCCGCCGAGTCCCTCATCATCGAGGTCGCCGAGGCGTCACTGCCCGACGACGCCGGCGCCGTCGAGCAGCTCGCGGGCCTGCGCGCCCTCGGCGTCCGCACCGCCGTCGACCACTTCGGCACCGGTCCCACCGCCCTGGCCCACCTGCGCCGCCTCCCCGTCGACGTCCTGAAGATCGACCAGGTCCTGTTCAGCGAGCCCGCCGGCCAGCGCGCCCCGGCCACCCCGATCGTCGACGTCGTGGTCGGCCTGGCCCGCCGCCTCGGCATCGACGTCGTCGCCTGCGGCCTGGAGACCGACTCCCACGTCGACGTCGTCCGGGCCGCCGGCTGCCGCCTCGGCCAGGGCTTCCTCCTGAGCCGCCCGGACCACGCCGAGCACGTCGAGGCCTACCTGGAGCACCACCGCACCCGCCTCCTCTGACCCGTGGGGCACGCGGGGCAGGCGGGTCCGGGGCGTCAGTAGTCGGCCGGGCGGGGGTGCGGCGGGGTGTGCAGGGTCAGGATCAGGTCGAGGACCAGTGCCGTCCAGCCGGTCTGGTGCGCCGCGCCGAGGCCCGCGCCCGTGTCGCCGTGGAAGTACTCGTAGTACACCAGCAGGTCGTGCCACGCGGGGTCGTTCTGGAACAGGGGGACGTCGCCGAAGACGGGGCGGCGGCCGGCGTCGTCGTCGCGGAACAGGTTCACCAGGCGGCGGGACAGGTCGTCGGCGACCGCGGCGAGCGTGGCCATCTTGCCGCTGCCCGCCGGGTACTCCACCTGCAGGTCGTCGCCGAAGAACTCCGAGAAGCGGCGGACCGCCTCGATGAGGATGTAGTTGACGGGGAACCAGATCGGCCCGCGCCAGTTGGAGTTGCCGCCGAAGAGGCCGCTGGTCGACTCGGCGGGCTCGTAGCCGACGGTGTAGTCGGCCTCGCCGATGTGCACGGTGAACGGCTCGTCCAGGTGCGCCCTCGAGAGGGTCCGCAGCCCGTACGGCGACAGGAACTCCTCCTCGTCCAGCATCCGCTGCAGGATGCGGATGAGCTGGTCGGGCCCGACCATCGACAGCAGGCGCAGCTGCTGCCCGCCGCGGCTCTTCTTCGCGCCGACCACATCGCCGTACTCGGGCTTGTTGGTGAGGAACCAGCGCAGGCGCGCGGCGACGTCCGGGAGACGGCGCAGCGTGGAGGAGCTGATGATCGTGGTCGCGGTGAGGGGGAGCAGGCCGACGACGGAGCGGACCTTCAGCGGGATGCGCTGGCCGTCGGCGGTGCGCAGCACGTCGTAGAAGAAGGCCTCCTCCTCGTCCCAGAGGCCGAACTCGTAGGCGGCGTCGGCGATGTACGCGAAATGCTCCAGGAACTTGGCGGCGATGTCCTCGTAGACGCGGTCGTGCACGGCGAGCGTGAGCGACATGTCCAGCATGTTGAGGGCGTACATCGCCATCCACGCGGTGCCGTCGGACTGCTCCAGGCGGCCGCCGACCGGCAGCGCCGCCGAACGGTCGAAGGGGCCGACGTTGTCCAGGCCGAGGAAGCCGCCCTCGAAGACGTTGTTGCCCTCGGCGTCCTTGCGGTTGACCCACCAGGTGAAGTTCAGCAGCAGCTTGTGCAGGACGCGGGCGAGGAAGTCGAAGTCCTTGGAGCCGTCGATCGCGAAGACCCGCAGCGCCGCCCACGCGTGCACGGGCGGGTTCACGTCGCCGAACGCCCACTCGTACGCCGGGATCTGCCCGTTGGGATGCATGTACCACTCGCGCAGGAGCAGCAGCAGCTGGTCCTTGGCGAAGCCGGGGTCGACGCGGGCGATGGCGACGCAGTGGAAGGCGAGGTCCCAGGCGGCGTACCACGGGTACTCCCACGGGTCGGGCATCGACAGCACGTCGCAGCTGTTCATGTGCCACCAGTGGCTGTTGCGCCCGTGGCGGCGGCTGTCCGGCGGCGGCTCGGAGACCGGATCGCCCTCCAGCCAGCGGGCCACGTCGAAGTGGAAGAACTGCTTGCCCCACATGAGCCCGGCGACACCCTGCCGGACGATCATGACCTCTTCCGGGGTGGCGGTCGGCGGCACCAGGTCGGCGAAGTAGGCGTCCGCCTCGGCCGAGCGGCGCGAGATCGTCGTGTCGAAGTCGGTGCGCAGGTCGGCGGGGGCGAGGTCCTTGGCGCCGGGGGCGTTGAGGTTGAGGCGGAGCCGGATCTCGTGGGTGCCGCCGGCCGGCACGGAGACCAGGTAGTGCAGCGCGGCCTTGGTGCCGACGAGGTCCGGGTTGACGGTGTCCTTGCCGTGCAGGATGTGGTCGTTGATTCCGTCCTTCGGGTACTCCCGGCCGGGCTTGCCCCAGATGCGGTCGCCGTTGGTGTCGTTGTTGCAGAACAGCGGCCGCGGCGCGCCGTCGCCGGTGAGCTGGAGCCGGCCCAGCAGGCGGTGCTCGGCGAGCAGCCCGTTGTCCTTCGCGCGGATCTCCGGCATGTAGTCGCGGCCGGGCAGCCCCCACGCCCACGTGTTGCGGAACCACAGGGTCGGCAGCAGGTGCAGGGTCGCGGGCTCCGGGCCCATGTTCTGGATCGTGATCCTGACGCACATGTCGGTCGGGCCGGCCTTGGCGTAGTCGACCTCGACGGCCCAGTAGCGGTCCTCGTCGAAGATACCGGTGTCGACCAGCTCGTACTCGGGCTCGTCCCGGCCGCGGCGGCAGTTCTCGGCGACCAGGTCGTCGTAGGGGAACGCCTGCTGCGGGTAGTGGTAGCGCCACTTCATCCACGAGTGGGTGGGCGTGGAGTCCAGATACCACCAGTAGTCCTTGACGTCCTCGCCGTGGTTGCCGAGGTCGCCGCCGAGGCCGAACATCCGCTCCTTGAGGATCGGGTCCTTGCCGTTCCACAGGGCGAGGGCGAAGCAGAACGTCTGGCGGTCGTCGCAGATGCCCGCCATCCCGTCCTCGTTCCACCGGTACGCGCGGGAGCGGGCCTGGTCGTGCGGGAAGTAGTCCCAGGCCGTGCCGTGGGCGCTGTAGTCCTCGCGGACCGTGCCCCAGGCGCGCTCGGACAGGTAGGGCCCCCAGCCCCGCCATGGGCGCTCCCCGCTGTCGGCCTCAGCGAGCCGTCGGCGTTCGGCGTTCCCATCGTCCTCGATCACGAAAGTCATTCTCCGTCGCAGATGTTTCGCTCAAGTTGAGCGCGGTCCTGTTGTCGGCTGATGTCGCTTTTGTCAGTAGGTCCAATCTTGCCTTGATCAATAATCTTGTCGCGAGTCGCTCGCGTCATGCCACTCCTTGCCACCAAGATTGTGCCCATGGTGGTGTTCGGTGCGCAGGTATGCGGTGATTTGTCGGCTGGCGCGGAGCGTGAGTGGCTGGTTCCGGACGGTACCGGCGGCTATGCGATGGGCACCGTCTCAGGTCTGCGAACCCGCAGGTACCACGGCCTCCTCGTGGTCGCGGAGCCCGGGCGACCGGCCCGCCGGCACATGGGCCTGGCCGCCCTCGACCCCGTCCTGACGCTGGAGTCGGGCGGCACTGTGTCGCTCGCCACGCACGAGTGGGACGGCGGCGTGATCAGCCCCGAGGGGCACACCCTCCTGGAGCGGTTCGAGCTCGCCGACGGCCTGCCCCGCTGGCGCTGGCGGATCGGCGCGGTCGTCGTGGAGCGCAGTCTCGCGATGATCCACGGCCGTCCGCACGTCGGCGTCGTGCACCGGCTGATCAGCGCACCCGGGCCGGTGACGCTCACGCTCAAGGCCCTGGTCACCTGGCGCGACGCCCACGGCGAGCGCGGCGCCTCGGGCCCGCCGCCGGTCGTGGTGTCCACCGGCGACGGTGCCGTCGTCGACCGGGCGTTCCGGCTGCAAGGCCCTTCCTGGCGGCCCGGCGGTCAGTGGTACCGGGGTGCCCACGCCCGTGAGGAGGCGGCCCGCGGGCTCAACGCGAGCGAGGACCTCTGGTACGCGGGGGAGTTCAGCGCCGAGCTGCGCGCCGGTGAGGCCATGGAGGTCGAGGCGTGGGCCGGTGAGGGCCAGGCGCGCGGCGCGGAGCGGATCGTCGTCCGTGCGCAGGAGCGCAACCGCGCGCTGACGCACGACGCTTCCGACGCGGTGGATGCCGCTCTGGTACTGGCGGCGGACGCGTTCGTCGTCGCCGGCGCGCAGGGCGCCCCCGACGTGGTGGCCGGCTACCCGTGGTTCGGCACCTGGGCCCGCGACACGATGACCAGCTACGAGGGCCTGTTCCTGACCACCGGGTGGTGCGACGAGGGCCGCGAGCTGCTACGCGCGTACGCCGCCACGCTGTCCGAGGGGATGCTCGCCAACACCGCCGACACCGGGCAGACGGAGTACAACACCGTCGACGGCACGCTGTGGTTCCTGCACGCGGTCGAGCGGCACGTCACCGCCACCGACGACGAGGACCTCGCCCGGGAGGTCCTGCCCGGCCTGGAGGCGGTCGTCGCCGCGCACGTCGCCGGCACCCGGTACGGGATCCGGGTCGACCCGGCCGACGGCCTCGTCACCCAGGGCGCCCCCGGTGTCGCGCTCACCTGGATGGACGCCCGCGTCGACGGGATCCCCGTCACACCCCGGGCCGGCAAGCCGGTCGAGGTCAACGCGTTGTGGATCAACGGCCTCGCCGCCGTCGCGGCGCTCAAGGAACGGCTCGGCGGCGACGCCGCCGGGCTGCACCGGCTCCGCGAACAGGCCACCGTCAGCTTCGGGTCGCGCTACCGGACGCTGCCCGCCGCTAGCGGCGGGCAGGACGCGGCACCCCTCCACGACGTGGTCGACGGCCCCCACGGCGACGACCCGGCGACCCGCCCCAACCAGCTCCTCGCGTGGAGCCTGCCGCACGGCCCGCTGCGCGGCACCCCCCTGCCGGAGGCGCTGTCCTGCCTGCTCACGCCGCTCGGGCCGCGCTCGCTGGCACCCGGCGACCCGGCCTTCACCGGCGCGCACCGCGGGTCGCCCGGCGACCGCGACCGGGCCTATCACCAGGGGACGGTGTGGCCCTGGCTGATCGGCCCGTACGCCGACGCGGCCCGGCACGGCACGCGCGACGGGCACCGGGAGCTGCTCGCCGGCATCGAGGCGCATCTGTGGGAATGGGGCGTGGGATCGGTCAGCGAGACCGCCGACGGGCAGGCGCCGCACCGGGCCACCGGATGCCCGTTCCAGGCCTGGTCCGTCGCGGAGACCCTCCGCGCCCGCCGAAATGTCGGTTGACCGTTACACCCTAGAAATGAGATTTGCCTCCCTGGTAACCCTCGCCCGGCAGGATGAGTCTCAAGCCCACCCACCGCGTCACACGTGAGTCCGATTTGCGTGTGTCAGCGTTGGCGCGCGTGGGTAACGGGCGGGCGTTTTTGATCGACGACTCAACTGTGGGGGCGGCCACGTGGACCAGACCATCGGAAATGCGGCGAGACCGATGAGAATCCTGATGCTCTCGTGGGAGTACCCACCTGTCGTCGTGGGCGGGCTGGGCAGGCACGTGCACGCCCTCGCCACCTCACTGGTGACGGCGGGCCACGAGGTCACCGTCGTCACCCGGCACGCGCCCGGCGCGCCCCTGGAGGAGTACTCCGAAGGCGTCCGGGTCGTCCGCGCGGCGGAGGACCCGCCGCTGTTCCCCCTCGCCACGTCCACCCTGCTGGCGTGGACGATGGCGTTCAACCACACGCTGACCCGCGCCGCCCTGCGTGCCGCGGCCACCGGCGAGTACGACCTCATCCACGCCCACGACTGGCTCGTCACGCACACAGCCGTGACCCTCAAGGAATGCCTCGACCTGCCGCTGGTCGCGACGATCCACGCCACCGAGGCGGGCCGGCACCAGGGCTGGCTGCCCGACGAGATGAACAAGTGCATCCACTCCGTGGAATGGTGGCTGGGCCACGAGGCCTGCCGGGTGGTGGTCTGCTCCGAGTACATGCGCTGGGAGGTCACCCGCCTGCTCGACCTGGCGCCCGCCCGCGTCTCCGTCGTCGCCAACGGCGTGGACTCCAGCGTCTGGAAGGCGCCGTCCCGCGCGATCAACGCCGCCCGGGCCCGCTTCGCCGGTGAGGGACCGCTGCTCGGTTACGCCGGCCGGCTGGTGTACGAGAAGGGCGTGCAGGACCTGATCGCCGCCCTGCCGGAGCTGCGCGCCAGGCACAACGGCCTGCGGGTCGTCATCGCCGGCGACGGCCCGCACCGCGCCGAACTGCAGGAGGACGTGCGGCGGCTGCGGCTGCAACGGGCCGTCAGCTTCGCCGGCTTCATGGGCGAGGGCGAGCTGCCCGCGCTCATGGCGGCCACCGACGCCCTCGTCGTGCCGAGCATCTACGAGCCGTTCGGCATGGTGGCCCTCGAGGGGGCCTCCGCCGGCGCGCCCCTCGCCGTTGCCGCGACCGGCGGTCTCGCCGAGATCGTCGAGCCGGGCGAGACCGGCGTGACCTTCCCGGCGAAGAGCCCCGACGCGCTCGCCGCGTCCGTCGGCACCCTGCTGGACGACGAGCCGTTCGCCCGCCGGGTCGCGAAGCGGGCCCGCACGATGGTCGGCCAGAAGTACGGCTGGTCCACCATCGCGGCCAACACCGCGGACGTGTACCGCACGGCCATCACCGAGGCGCCCGGCTTCGCCGCCAGGCAGGCCGCCGCGGTCCTCGAGCACGGCCGGCCGCAGATCGTCGTGCCGGACGGCAACCTTCTGACCATCTGAGTCGCATCTTTGAACGGTCCCGGCAGGAAGTTTGCCGGGACCGTTCGCATTTGGGGTCTCGCGCCCCGGCCGGAAGGCGATTAGGGTTCCTGGGGTACAGCGACCGGAATCGATCAGGACGGCGATGGGTGAGCGGGACGGCTGACGAGGTCCTCGGCAACAGGTACCGGCTCATCGCACCCGTCGGCACCGGCGGTATGGCGGTCGTGTGGCGGGCCCAGGACCTCGTGCTCGACCGGGACGTGGCCATCAAGCTCCTCGCCGAGGAACTGGCCAACAAGCCCGGCAACCGGGAGCGGATCCGCGCCGAGGCGCAGGTCGTCGCCCGCCTCCAGCACCCCAACATCACCGCCGTGCACGACTACGGCGAGGCCGGTGACCCGCACGCGGGCCGGCACGGGCGCCGCCCGTACGTCGTCATGGAGCTCCTCGAGGGCGAGCTGCTGTCCAACCGGCTGCGCAGCGGTCCGATGTCGTGGCGGCGCGCCACCCAGATCTGTGCCCAGGTCGCCGCCGGCCTGGCCGCCGCGCACGAGCGGCACGTCGTGCACCGTGACATCAAGCCCAGCAACATCATGCTCACCTCCGCCGGCGCGAAGATCCTCGACTTCGGCGTCGCCGGGCTCACCGGCTCGTTCGACCCCGACGACGAGGACGGCACCGTCTTCGGTACACCCGCCTATCTCGCACCGGAGCGGCTCCTCGGCGGCGGCGTCATCCCCGCGACCGACGTCTACACCGTCGGCCTGCTCGTCTACCGCTGCCTCACCGACCGCCTGCCGTGGCACGCGGACACGCCGACGCAGATGATCGCCAACCACGTCTACGAGCCGCCGCACCCGCTGCCGGACATCCCCGGCCTGCCCGAGGGCATCGCCCAGCTCGTCGGGCAGTGCCTCGCCAAGGACCCCGACACGCGGCCGCCGGCGGCGTACGTCGCCCGGACCCTCGCCGCCGCCACCGGCATCCACGTCGTCCTCCCCGGGGAGGACGGCTCCTCCACCCAGGAGGTGCACGCCCCGACGCCCCCGCTGCCGCGGCACCGGGAGCCGGTCGAGGCGACGTTCGGGCGGGAGGTGACGATCCCGCGCAGCCGCCGCGCCGCCAAGCGCCGCAGCAGCCGCGCCCTCGCCGCGTCGGTCGCCGCCGTGACCCTCGCCGTCGGCGCCGGCGGGCTCGCCATCTGGAAGCCGTGGGCACCGCGGTACGCCTGCAGCGTCGACTACTACAGCCGCCCCGAGCCGGTCGAAGGCGTGGACCGGGGCTTCGCCGCCCGGCTCGTCGTGGCCAACACCGGCAACCGGCCCGTCAACCCGTGGACGCTGCGCTTCCTGCTGCCCGGCGGGCAGGACGTCCTGCAGGTCACCGGCGGCCTCGCCAAATGGGAGCGGGCCGGCGGCGGCGTGTGGATGACCGGCGCCTACTCGATCCCGCCCGGCAAGGCGGTCACCGTCGGGCTGAACGGCGCCAACGGCGTGATGCCGATGCCGGCCAGCTTCACCGTCAACGACGTCGCCTGCGACACCCGGTGGGCCGACCTCCGGCGCGGCGCCAGCCTCCCGCCGATCACGGACCTGATCCCCGCGCCGGACACCGGCAAGCGTCCGGCGGCAACCACGCCGCCGGAGGGCTTCGACGGCCCGCCACCCGGCGGGGATCCCAACGGCCCGCCGCCTGGTCCACCGCCCGGCGGGTTCGACGACCCCGGCGGCGGCGGTGGCCCGCGCCCCTCCGGCAGCCGTCCCGCGAACACTGCGACGGTGACGCCGTCGCGTTACGTTCAGAACCGTGCATGAACGTTTCCCGGGTCCCGTCGGGTTCGTCTTCGGCGGTGGCGGCGTCCTCGGCGCCGTCGAGGTCGGCATGGCCCGCGCCCTGCTGCACGCGGGGATCCGCCCCGACCTCGTCGTCGGCACGTCGATCGGCGCGTTCAACGGCGCGGCCGTCGCCGCCTCCCCGGACGAGCGGGTCGCCGACCGGCTGACCGAGCTGTGGGTGTCCCCGGAGGCCCGCACCGTCTACGGCGACTCCCTGCCCCGGCAGCTGGGCCGCTTCGCCCGCCGCACCCACCTGCACTCCCCGGCGCCGCTGCGCCGGCTGCTGACCCGCGAGCTCGGCGCCGACACCACCTTCGACGACCTGCCGGTGCCGTTCCAGTGCTGTGCCGCCAGCATCGAACGCGCCGCCGAGCACTGGTTCGACAAGGGCCCGCTCGTCGAGGCCGTCCTCGCCAGCTCGGCCGTGCCCGGCATCCTGCCGCCCGTCCACCTCGGCGACGAGCACTACATCGACGGCGGGATCGTCAACTCCATCCCGATCGGCCGCGCCGTCACCCTCGGGGCCAGGACCGTCTTCGTCATGCAGGTCGGCCGCATCGAACGGCCGTTGCGCCCACCGCGCCGGCCGTGGGAGGTCGCCCAGGTCGCGTTCGAGGTCGCCCGCCGGCACCGCTTCGCCCGGGAGCTGTCCGAGGCGCCGCCGTCGGTGAAGGTCCACGTCCTGCCCACCGGCGGGGGCAGCGCCCGCGACGACTCGCCGCTGTCCTACCGCAACATGACCCTCGCCCGCGCCCGCATCGACCGCGCGTACGACGCGTCGAGCCGCTATCTGCAAGACGCTTGCTGATGCCGCCCCGCTGGCTGCGCCGGGTCGTGCTCACCCCCGTCTTCCTCGTGCTCATCGTCGCGGTGCTGCTCACCATGCCGGTCTGGCTGCTCGTCGCGGCGCTGTTCGCACCGTTCGGGACCGGACGGCTGCGCGCGCTGCGGGTCACCTGGATGCTCGCCGTCTACCTGCTGCTGGAGGCGGTCGCGCTGGTGGTGCTCTTCGCGCTCTGGGTCGGCAGCGGGTTCGGCCTCCGGCTGCGCGGGCCGCGGTTCCAGCGGATCCACTACGTGCTCACCGGCCGCTTCCTGCGGGTGCTGTACGCCCAGGCCCGCTGGGCGCTCGGCGTGAAGGTCGCGATGGTCGGCACCGACCCCGACGTGGCCGCGCCGGGCCGGCCCGAGCTCGTCTTCTGCCGGCACGCCGGGCCTGGCGACTCGTTCCTGCTCGTCCACGCGCTGGTCAACTGGTTCGACCGGGAGCCGCGCATCATCCTCAAGGACACCCTGCAGTGGGACCCCGTCATCGACGTCATGCTCAACCGGCTGCCGAACCATTTCCTCACCGCCGGCGGCGGCGACCCGTCGCACGTCGCCCAGCTCGCCACCGGCCTCGACGACAACGACGTCCTCGTCCTCTTCCCGGAGGGCGGCAACTTCACCCCGACCCGCCGCGAACGCGCCATCCAGCGGCTGCGCGACCTCGGCCTGCACGCCATGGCCGAACGCGCCGCCCGCTTCCGGCACGTCCTCGCCCCCCGGCCCGGCGGCACCCTCGCCGCGCTGGACGCCGCGCCCGAGGCCGGGGTCATCTGGGTCGCGCACACCGGCCTCGACAAGCTCCTCACCGCCGGCGACGTGTGGCGGCACCTGCCGCTGGACCTCACCATCACCATGCGCTGGTGGTCCGTCGACGCGCTCGAGGTGCCGGCGGGACACGAGCAGCGGGTCGACTGGCTGTACGAGTGGTGGGCTCGCATCGACGCGTGGATCGACCAGCACCGCCCCTCCCCGTAACCCCTCTTGCGCCGGGCGGGGTGGCGTTCGTGGAGAATGGCCGGATGCGATTCGGGCTGCTGGGCACTGGACACTGGGCTGCGAAGACACAGGCGGTGGCGCTGGCCGCGCACCCCGGGGCCACGCTCGCCGGCGTCTGGGGACGCACCCCGTCGAAGGCGGCCGCCCTCGCCGAGCAGTTCGGCGCCAAGGCGTACGACGACGTCGACGCCCTCCTCGACGCCGTCGACGCGGTCGCGATCGCGCTCCCGCCGGAGATCCAGGCCGGTCTCGCCGCCCGGGCCGCCCGCGCGGGCAAGCACCTCCTGCTCGACAAGCCCCTCGCGCTGACCGTCGAGTCCGCCGCCACGGTCGTCGAAGCGGCCGACGCGACCGGCGTCGCGTCCGTCGTCTTCTTCACCAACCGGTTCGTCCCGGCCGTCGACGCCTTCCTGCGCACCAACGCCGCACTCGGCGGGTGGTACGCCGCGCACGCCACCATGTACGCCTCGATCTTCCAGCCCGGCAACCCCTATGCGGGCTCGACCTGGCGCAAGGAGCACGGCGGCCTCTGGGACCTCGGCCCGCACGCCCTTTCGGTGGTGCTGCCGCTGCTCGGCCCCGTCGTCGACCTCAGCGCCGCCGACGGCCCCCACGACACCGTGCACCTCCTCCTCAGGCATGACAGCGGCGCCGCGAGCACGCTGTCGCTCACCCTCGACGCCGCCCCCGACGCGACGTCGTTCGGCTTCTCGTACTTCGGCGACCACGGCGCCCTGACCCTGCCCACCTGGGGCGACGACACGCCTGTCGACGCCTTCGGGCACGCGGTGACGGCCCTGATCGCCGCTGCCGCCGGCACTCCCCATCCGTGCGACGTGCGCTACGCGGCCACGATCACCGGCATCCTGACCGCCGCCGACCAGGCCCGCCGCACCCAGATGATCGTGTCCGTCTAGCGGGGTTCCGCCTTTCGTCTCGGCGTTTCCTCACCGCGTTTCGTTGTCGTGGTTCGTCACCGCATTTTCGTCACGGCCGCGCGGAGGCGGCGCACGTCGCGGATGCGCCGCTCGTACGTCGTGGCGAGCGCGACCAGGACGAGACCCGCCACGGCCAGGGGCGCCCACCTCGGCAGCAGGTCCCAGTACACGGCGATCTCGTGCACCGCGACGACCGTCAGCACCACCGCGCCGGCGACGGTCGGGGCCTGCAGCCGGCGCACCGCCCCGACGACGACGACGGCGAGGGCGCCGGTCCCGAGCAACAGCCGCCGCACCGGGTCGCCCTCGGCCACCAGCACCGACGCCAGGCTCGGCCCGAACGCGGCGAACAGCGCCGGCCCGTACGCCACCCAGCTCCCGAGCGGCCTCGCCCCCGCCTGGCGCCTGCGGCTCGCGTACCACCCGACGCCCGCCGCGATCGCCCCCGCCGGCAACGTGTACGCCTCCAGCAGCGCCACCTCGTTCGACGCGAGCACCAGCCAGTACGCGACCAGCTGCGCCGCACCCGCCACCCCGGCGAACGCGACCCTCGGCCCCCCGGCCAGCGCCCGCAACCCGAGGGCTAGTCCCCAGAGGCTGCTGATCCCCGCCATGGCCGCGAGGTCCCCGACGGTCAGCAGGAACGCCACCACCGCCATGGCGTGCGCGACCACCTCCAGCACCAGCGCCTCACCACCAGCGGCACCACCTGCCCGCGCTCCGCTCCGCGGGTGGCCCGCCTGCACCCCGGTCTGCGGGTGGCCTGCCTGCGCTCCGCTCTGGGGGTGGCCCGTCTGCGCCCCGGTCTGGGGGTGGTCTGCCTGCGCCCCGGTCTGCGGGTGGCCGGTCTGCGGGTGGCCGGTCTGCGGGTGGTCTGCTTGTGTGCCGACCTGCGGGTGGGCTGCCTGCAAGGCGCTTGCAGTCGTCCGCAGCCGGCGGATGACGACCGACGTGGCGAGGACGACGGCGGCGGCGAGCAGCACCCAGTAGCCCGCCCAGCGCAGCGGCAGCTCAGCCGCACGGGCCGCGGCGAACGCCAGCCAGCCCGCGGTGACCGCACCGACCAGCCACGCGAGCGTCCTGGCCACCGCGGACCGGCCCGCGACACCGATGACGGCGGCGGTCACGAGCACGGCGGCGAGCGCGGCGAGGCTCACGGGCTTCGTCGCCAGGCACCCGGCGAGCCCGGCCCCCGCGGTGAACCAGCACGTGAACGCCCCCACGTTGACCCGCGTCGCCCGCGTACCCGGCCTGACCAGCGCCGCCGCGAGAGCGGTCGCGAGCCCACCGGCCAGCGTCACGGCCGGCACCGCCGGCCACGGCGCCTCAGCGGCGACGCAGGCCAGGACGACAGCGAGGGTCGCGGGCGCCCCGGCGAGGGTCCACACCGCGGTCCGGGTGCGCCGCGCGACGAGCACCGCCAGCACCGCGACGAGTCCGAGCGCCACCGCCGCCGGTCCCGCCCCGAACGCCGGCGCCTCACCCGCCCACCACCGCCCGGTCGGGTCGAGCCCCACCCCGTCGGGCGCGCCCTGCCAGACGGCGCCGAGCCACCGATAGGGCCGCAGCAACGCCTCAACCACCCCCGGCGCGACCGCGATCAGCGTGACCAGCGCAGGGATGACGGCGGGCAACGACACCGGCACGAGCCATGCGGGCTGCGATCCTCCCGCGGCAGGACCACCATCGACCGGCGTCCGACGCGAGACACCCACCGTCGCGAACCACGCCGACAGCACGGCGACGGCCGCGAACACCCCGAACGGCAGCCGCCCACCACCGGCCGCGGACAACCCGACCGCCGCCAGCGTCACCCCCAGCCCACCGAGCATCACGCCGAGCACCCCGGCCGCCCCGGACATCACACCCGCCCCGGCCACTCGTCCGCTGCCAGACGTCCCTGTGGCGACCGACGTTCCCGCGATGCCGGCCGGCCCCGCAGCGCCGGCCAGCCCGACGGGGGACGGTGCGGCGGGGGACGGTGCGGCGGGAGACGGTCCGCCGGCGGGCGTCGCGGCGGGGGACGGTGTGACGGCAGACGGCGCGACGGGGGATCTGCGGCGTGCCAGGGCGACGAGCGCCGTCGCGAGCGCCAGACCGGCCACGGCACCGAACATCGGCGCCGGGACCGACAGCGTGCTGCCGGCCGTGGCGAGCCGGACCGCCGCGGCGAACAGCAACGGCAGCCCCGCGAGCCCGAACGTGACAGCGGGGAACGTGAACCAGGTCCTCGTGCCCCGCACCGCGAACACGGCACAGACCGCGACCAACCCGGCCATGGTGAGCAGCGTCGACAGGGGAGTGGCCAACCCGACGAGCACCGCGTGCGCCGCCACGACCGGCAGGCCCAACGCCGCCCACCACCCTGCCGGAACACCGGTCCGCGCTGGATCCGGGACACCCGCCCGCGCGGCCCCCGCGGCATCCGTCCACGCCGGACCCATGCCACCCGGCCCCTGCGCAATGCCACCCGGCACCCCTGCGCCACCCGGCTGCCCTGCGCCACCCGGCTGCCCCGCGCCGCCCGGCTGCCCCGCGCCGCCCGGCTGCCCTGCGCCACCTGGCTGGCCTGCGGTGGCCGGGGCGGTGTCGTCTGCGGGGGTGGCGCTCGGGAAGTGTGTTGCAGGTGGTGGCGCCGCGAGTGGTACCTCAGCAGGAGTGCCGGGCCTGGTGGACCAGAGCAGGGCGGCGACGGCCAGACCGGCGAGGGCCGCGAAGTCCACGACCGACACCACCGGCAGGGGAGCGTCGAAGGAGCCCGGCACGGCGAACGCGACCAGCACGACCACCGGCCACACCACCAGGCGGGACCGGGTCAGGACGAAGAACGCCGCGGCGACGGTGACCAACGCGACCGGGGCCTGCCAGGAGAACAGCCGCTCCAAGGTGGACGCCGGGCCGTGCCACGCGGGCAGGGCCCGGTCGACGGCGTTGCCGGCGGCGAGCAGGGCCGCGCCGGTGTAGGGCACGGCTGCCAGGCCGGCGACGATGTACGCGCCGACGCGGGCGCCCGTGCGGACGCGGTCCGGCAGCGCCGACGCGCCGAGCGCGATGAGCACCGGCACGAGGGCGAACGTGAGGATCTGCCGGGCCGGCACGGCCTCCGCGAGGATCCGCACCGCGACGAGCGCGACGATGCAGGTCGCGACCGCCGCGCCGATGTGTGCGGTGACCCGGTGGGCGAGGCTCGCCGCCATGATGACCGCCGCCAGCGCCAGCATCACCGCACCCGCGCCGAGGGCGCCGGTGACGCCGTCCACGGTGGACAGCGCGACGAGCCCGAGCGGCCCGGCGACCGCGACGGCGATCCCGGCGCCGGCCCAGGCCGCCTTCTCCACCGTGCGGGCGAGCAGCACGTCCAACGCTGCCAGCGCGACGAACGTGGCCGTCCACCCCGTCGCCTCGAACGACCGCTCGACGGCGAGGAGAGGCAGCACCGGCTGGGCCGTGAGGATGGCGGCGAAGCGGGGACCGCGCAAGCCTGTTGCGAGCGAGTACCCACCGGCGATGACGGCGGTCACCGCGCAGACCAGTCCCGCGTAGGTGCTCGGCCGGGTGGTGTCGGCGAGTCCGGCGAGGTTGACGTACCAGGCGGCGTAACCGTCGAGCAGCACGAGCAGCAGTCCCAGCGCCGCGAACGTCTCGGCGGTCGACCGCAGCCCACGCGACAGCGCGAACGGCGGCACGGCCAGGGTGACCAGCGTGACCGTCGCCAGGATCGCGGCCCGCCCCAGCACCCCGAAGCTGGCCCAGGCGACCGCCGCGAACACGATCGCCGCGCTGCCGAGCAGCAGGCCACCGAGGATGAACAGCAGATTCTGCACCGTCCGGGGACTGGCCTCACCCGAACCCGAACCCAACCCCGAACCCGACAACGAACCCGACAACGAACCCGGACCGAAACCCGGACCCGACCCGGAAGCCGAGCCCGCGGCGGAAGCCGGTGCCCAGCCCGGCATGGGAGCGGAAGCCCCGGCCGGCGTGGGAGCGGAAGGCCCGGCCGGCCTGACCGCGGGCACGCCCGGCCGTCCGTGGAACACCGGACCGTTCGGCCCCGGCACCGGCGCGGCCGCCGGGTGGGGAGCGGGCGCTGGGCGTACCGCCGCGGGAGCCACGGACCCGAGTGCGCGCTTCGCGGCCTCCACCGCCTGGCTCACCCGCGCCGCAAGCATGTTGCGCTGTGCGCGCACCGCGTTCAGCCGCTGGACCGCCGCGTCGTACCTGGACCGCGCCTCGTCGAACTGCGCGCGGGCCGCCTCGACCTCGACGAGCAGCTCGTCGGCGCGCGTGCCCAGCCGCACCACCTCGGCGGCGTCCGGGAACGGGGCGCGACCGCAGCCGGAGCAACCGGCCTCCAGGTCGGCCTGGCCGCCGCAGAACGGGCACGGATACGTCATCATGCCGATCATGATGACTTCGCGGGGTGGTTGCGGGTATCGGCTGCCCTACTCATCCTCGTCTGAGTAACAGGATCTTCCTGTCCGGTGAGCGACGCGGCATGCTGGCTGGATGCGGTTGCTCACGGAGGCTGAGTACAAGGCGACGATGGAGCCCGAGCCGGTGCAGATCGGCCCGGACGACGAGCCGCCCTTCGACTTCTGGCCCTACTTCGACGCCATCCCCGAGGAACATCTCGGCGGCCACGACTTCAGTGAGGGCAGCGTCAACTACGCGTGGCAGATGCCCAGTGGCGGACTGCAGCACGTCCTCGTCAACTGCGAGACCCCGAACGTCTTCCTGGTCCTCGTCCTCGACATGCGGACCGAGACCGTCCTCGGCCACTACCTGCTGGACATCTACGGCGTGTGACCGCTACTCGTCCAGGCCCCGCTCGATCGCATACCGCACCAGGTCGACCCGGCTGTGCAGCTGCAGCTTGCCGAGGGTGTTCTGCACGTGGTTCTGCACCGTGCGATGCGACAGCACGAGCCGCTCGGCGATCTCCTTGTAGGTGACGCCCTTCGCGACCAGGCGCAGCACCTCGGTCTCCCGCTCGGTCAGCCGGGGCGCGTCCGGGTCCTCGGCCCGGGTCACCGTCGCCAGCCGCCGGAACTCCCCGAGCACCAGCCCCGCCAGACCTGGGGTGAACACCGGGTCACCCTCGGCGGTCCGGCGCACCGCGGCGAGGAACTCCTCCCTGGCCGCGGACTTCACCAGATATCCGGTCGCGCCGGCCTTGACCGCGTCGAGCACGTCCTGCTGCTCGCCGCTCGCGGACAGCATCAGGATCTTCACCTCGGGGCAGGACGCGAGCAGCCCCTGGATGACCTCGACCCCGGACCGGTCGGGCAGCTGCAGGTCGAGCACCACGACGTCGGGCCGGACCGATCCGGCGATCCGGACCGCCTGCGCTCCCTCGCCGACCGCCGCGACGACCTCGTAGTCCGCCTCGGCCAGATCCCGGGCGACACCTTCGCGCCACATCGGATGGTCATCGACCACCATGACCCGGAGTCGTCCCGCTGCGTCCACACCAGCACCCTATAGGCCCGCCCCACCAACGGCTGCCCGCCCGCCGGCCACCCGGCCGGTGCCCGACCGGATGCCGGGACGCCGGAAGGTCGCGGGCCGGACGGGGTCAGCGGGGGACCTGGAGCTCGATCTCGGTGCCGGTGGTGGGGCTGCTGGTGACGGTGGTGGTGCCGCCGAGGTCGCGGATTCGGCCGCGGATCGACTGGGCGACGCCCAGGCGCCCGGCCTGCTCGGCCTCGGTGAGGCGGCCGGCGGGGATGCCGGAGCCGTTGTCGCGGATGGTGATGGCGACGGTGTCGTCGAGCTCCTCGATCAGGAGCCAGGTCTTGGCGTCGGGGCCGGCGTGGAGCGTGACGTTGTCGACGGCGGCCGCGACGGCGGCGGCGACCTCGGCGGCGACCGGGGCCGGCAGCAGGACCTCGGTGGCGGGCGCGGCGACGCTGACACCGGTGGCGCTGTGCCGGTCGAGCAGCGGCCGCAGATCGACGAGGTCGGCATCGGTGCCGCGGGCCGAGAAGCCGGTGGGAGTGCCGGCCGAGGCGCGGACTGAGGTGCGGGTTGAGGTGCGGGAGAGGCTGGCCGGCAGGCGGAACGGGCCGCGGCCCGCGGCCGGCCCGGCGGCCGGCTGCGTGGTGCGGCGGGGACCGGTCGTGGCCGGCGGCGGACCGCTGGACGTGACCAGGCTGCGCAGGGTGGCCTCCTGCTCGCCGGCGAGGCGGCCCAGCTCGGCGGCCTCCCCGCCCAGCTCGGCGCCGCGGCGCTGGAGGAGCGCGAGGACCTGCAGGACGGAGTCGTGGATGCCGCGGGCGAGCCGTTCGCGCTCACGGGTCGCCGCCTCCAGCTCGGTCGCGCGCTGGAGGCGGGCCTCGGCGTCGATGGCGAGGCGGGCGATGTGGCCGATGCCGACGCCCGCCAGGAGCATGAGGACGGGCCCGTTGACGGTGGCCTGGGAGAAGCCGTCGCGGACGACCACGTCGGCGGCGCTCATCAGCAGCGCGGCGATCGCGCCGCGGCGGCGGCCGCCGGAGATGGCCCAGGCGACGACCGGGCTCGCCACCCACGCCATCGGCAGGGTCGGTGCGCCGACGCCGAGGCCGTCGGGCTGCACGATCCAGCGGGTGGCGAGCAGGCAGGCGGCGGTGACGGCGAGGTCGGCGGTGAGCAGCGGCCAGCCGCGGCGCTCGGGGCGCGCATAGGCCAGGCTGCTCACCACCGTCCAGGCGGCCATGACGGACAGGACGAGCCAGCCGCCGAGGGGCCAGTGGTAGTGCTGGAAATTGCCGATCATCAGCACCGCCGCGTAGCCGAGCGCGGCGATGCGGAAGACGAGCAGCGCCCGCCACAACGGTCCCTCGAGGGCCTTCATGACGTGCTCAGACCCAGCGGACCGGGGGCAGTCCGGCCTCGACGAGGGCGGCGTCGGTCTTGCTGAAGGGCTTCGAGCCCAGGAAGCCGGCCGGGTTCATCGGGCTGGGGTGGCCGGCCTCGACGATCGTGTGCTGCGGGTTGGTGACCAGGACGGCCTTCTTGCGGGCATAGGCGCCCCAGAGGACGAACACGACCCGGCGGGGCATCGAGTTGAGCGCGGCGATCGCGGCGTCGGTGAAGTGCTCCCAGCCCTTGTTGGCGTGGGAGGCGGCCTTGCCGGCGCGGACGGTGAGCACCGCGTTGAGCAGCAGGACGCCGTCGCTGGCCCAGCCGGTGAGGTCACCGTTGGCCGGCGGGGTGACGCCGAGGTCGTCGCGGAGCTCCTTGTAGACGTTGCGCAGCGACGGCGGGATCGACACGCCGGGGCGCACGGAGAAGCTGAGGCCGTGGGCCTGGCCCTCCTTGAAATAGGGGTCCTGACCGAGGATCAGCACCCGGGCCGCCTCGGGCGAGCAGAGCCGGAACGCGGTGAACAGGTCCGGCAGCGGGGGATAGACCGGGCCGGCCGCATACTCCGCCTCCACGAACGTCTCGAGCTTCTGCACGATCTCGAGATCAAGGTGCGGTTTCATCAGGTCCCGCCAGCCGGCGGGGAGCAGCTCGAGCAAATCCAACGACATGCACCGCACTCTACGAAAGCGGTACGACATTTTGCAGCCGGGCAAAACGCGGGGGTATGTCGGAATTGCCAACATTGCCGCGCTGAACCCGGGAGACTGGAGGCGTGGCGCACGTGGGACCAGTCGGGCATGGTGGCGAACCGTTGACGGTGCTCTGGGCATGGAGACAAGCCCAGCTGGAGCAGAACGGCCAGGAGCGGGCGGCGTCCCCGCGACCCAGACGGCACCAAGATCAGCCAAAGGACAGTCTTGCACAGGACGGACCGGATGAAGGGCCGAAACCCGGCGATCTGGGCTATCTCTCGCAGTTGCAGCAGCGGCTGCGCGACAGCGTGCGCGACGTGCGGGCGGTCGTGGCGCGGCTCGCCGACGTGCCGCAGGAGCAGCGCACCGTCCTGCACAGCGCGATCGCGGCCGACCCGGCGGCGGCCGAGCGCGGGTTCGTGTGGCTGCTGGAGCACTTCGACCGGCCGAGCGCCGTCGTGCCGCAGTTCGCCCAGCTGGCACCGGCGCTCGACGCGCTGATCGGGCCGCGCAGCCGGCAGCTGGACCTCTTCGGCGAGGCGCTGGTCGAGGCCGTGACCGAAACGTCCGGAAAAGGCGAAAATCCGGAGCAGCAGGACGAAACGGTGGGCGCTTGGCGCGAAGGCTGGCGGTTCGTCGTCGGCTGGCTGCGCCAGGGCAAGGCGCTCCAGCCCGACGAGACCCCGTTCTGGACCGCCACCGTCGTCGCCCACGACCAGCGCCGCGACGACGTGGCCGTGCTCCGTCTGGCCACCGACCTGCCGTACCCGGCCCGCGCCGGCCAGCGCGCCGTGGTCGAGCACCCGATGGTGCCCGGCGCGTGGCGGACCTGCTGGATCTCCGCCCCGCCCACCGGCGACAACCGCCTGGAGCTGCACGTCCAGGCCGGCCCGGGCGACGAGGCCGGCGGCGCGCTGGTGCACGGCACGAGGGTCGGCGACGCGCTGCGCCTGCACCGGGCCGAGGGTGAGTTCGTCATCGAGCCGCACGGCCGGGCGATCCTCATCGTCGCCGAGGATGTGCACGTCGCACCGGTGAAGGGGCTGCTGGACGAGCTCGCGGCGCGCGGGGACGAGCGGGTCGTGCACCTGTTCTGGGGCGTGTCGACCCGCGACGACCTGTACGACCTGGAGTCGCTGCGCGAGCACGCCGCCCAGTGCGCCCACGCCACCGTGCACGCGGTCGTGGCGAGGGGCCCGGCGCACCCGTACCTCAGCGGATCCCTGCCGCAGGTCGTCGTCGACTTCGCCGAGTGGACCTCGCACGACGTCTACCTGTGCGGCACCCCCTTCGGGGTCGGCGTGATGCGCAACATGCTGCTGGAGCGGTCGGTGCCGGCGGGCCGGATCCACGCCGTGACCCTGGACCGGCTCAGGGTTGCCACGACACCATCGTCGCGGTGATCACGGTGTTGCCCGAGTAGGTGCTCGTCGCCCGGTCGAACGTCCCGCCGCACGTGACCAGCCGCAGCTGGGCGCGGCCGGCGGGCCCGTACACCAGATCGGCCGGGAACTCGTGCTTCGGATAGAGCCGCACGCTGTCCACGGCGAACGTGACCGCCGAGCCGTCGCGCCTGGTCACGGTCACCGGATCGCCCGGTTTCAGGCGCCCGAGCCGGTAGAACACGGCGGGCCCGCTGCCGGCGGTGTCGACGTGTCCGACGATGACCGCGTTGCCGGTCTCGCCCGGTGTCGGTCCGCGCTGGTACCAGCCGACCTTCGACGCCTCCCGCAGCGACGGCGGGATGAGCGTGCCGTCCCGGTCGACGTCGACGCGTTCCACCGGGGCCTCGACCGAGATCGCGTCGATGCGCAGCCCGACCGGTGCCGACGCCGGGGCGCGCGCGACGGCCCCGGCGAACCCGGCCGAGCCGCTGGCCTCGACGACGGTCGGCGGCGAGGACGTGCCGTAGCCGGCGCCGATGAGCGAGACGCCGGTCACGGCCAGGGTGATGACACCGACGGCCGTCCCGGCCCGCCAGGTCCCGTTCGAGCGCACCAGAAGGTGCCGGGGGCGGTGCCGGTGGGCAGGGCTCACGCCGTCCTGCGGCGCAGCATCATCGCGCCCGCCGCGCCGACCAGCAGCAGCCCGCCCCCGGCGGCCATCAGCGTGCGGTCGGGTCCCCGCGCCGTCGACCCGCCGCCGGTCGGCACCCCGCCGCTCGGTGAGATGACGAGCTTGACCACCGAGGAAGTGCCGTCCGCGCAGTCGATGCTCACGTTGAACGTACCGGCGCTGACCGTCGCGGGGATGTCGACGGCCACCGAGAACGTGCCGTTCGACTTGCCCGCCTCCATCGGGATGCGGGAGGCCAGCCCGAGCGTGGTCCCGGAGACGTCCGCGGACTTCACGCCGTCGGGACAGACCGTGCTGAACGTGACGCGCCCGCCCGGTCTCACGGTCTCGGGGGTGACCGTGCCGGCGCCCTCGGCCGCCGCGACGCCGGGAACGGCGAGCGCGACAGTCGTGCCGGCGAGCATGGCGCCGGACAGCAGGAGTGTTCGCATGCTCCCATTGGCGGTCACGGTGGGGTGACCGCTGAACACCCTGGGCGTAGGAATTCGGCTGATAGAGTGGAAGGCTTCCAGAATCGGCCGCAACGAGTAGGAAATATCGCACGTGAGCGCCCCGCCGTGCGGAAGGCCTCGCGCATCTGAAATCCTGCGCGCAGGCGCCATAAGCGCCGGTCGCGGGCAATGGCGGCCGCAACCAGAAGCCGGACTGCGGGACGAGACGGGAACGACGCGCATGAGTGAGTACAAGATCACATATCCTGACGGCGAGCTCGACCTGCCGGCCCGCAAGGCGACGGAAGGGCCCGCGGGTCTCGAGATCGGCAAACTGCTCAAGGACACCGGTCAGGTCACCCTCGACACCGGTTTCGTCAACACCGCCTCGTGCGTATCGTCGATCACCTACATCGACGGCGACGCCGGCATCCTGCGCTACCGCGGGTATCCGATCGAGCAGCTCGCCGAGCGCTCGAGCTTCCTGGAGAGCTCCTACCTGCTGATCCACGGCGAGCTGCCGACGCCGGCCCAGCTTTCGGACTTCACCACCCGCATCCAGCACCACACGCTCCTGCACGAGGAGATGCGCCGCTTCTTCGACGGCTTCCCCCGCGACGCGCACCCGATGGCGGTGCTGTCCTCCGCGGTCAGCGCGCTGTCGACGTTCTACCAGGACAGCCTCAACCCGTTCGACCAGGAGCAGGTCGAGATCTCCACGATCCGGCTGATGGCGAAGGTTCCGACCATCGCGTCGTACGCCTACAAGAAGGCGATCGGCCAGCCGATGCTGTACCCGGACAACTCCCTGGGCTACGTCGAGAACTTCCTGCGCATGACGTTCGGCGTCCCCGCGACCCCGTACGAGATCGACCCGGTCGCGGTCAAGGTCCTCGACATGCTCCTGCTGCTGCACGCCGACCACGAGCAGAACTGCTCGACCTCCACGGTCCGGCTCGTCGGCTCCAGCCAGGCCAACCTGTTCGCCTCGGTCTCCGCCGGCGTCAACGCGCTGTTCGGCCCGCTGCACGGCGGCGCCAACCAGGCCGTTCTGGAGATGCTCCAGGTGATCCGCGAGGACGGCGGCGACGTCGCCAAGTTCGTCAACCGGGTCAAGGACAAGAAGGACACCAGCACCCGCCTCATGGGCTTCGGGCACCGCGTGTACAAGAACTACGACCCCCGCGCCGCGCTGGTGAAGAAGGCCGCGCAGGAGGTCCTCGGCCGGATGGCGAAGCCCGACCCGCTGCTCGACCTGGCGATGCAGCTCGAGGAGATCGCGCTGTCCGACGAGTACTTCGTCTCCCGGAAGCTGTACCCGAACGTCGACTTCTACACCGGCCTCATCTACAAGGCCATGGGCTTCCCGACCACGATGTTCACCGTCCTCTTCGCCCTCGGCCGGCTGCCGGGCTGGATCGCCCAGTGGCGCGAGATGATCAGCGACCCGGAGACGAAGATCGGCCGCCCGCGGCAGGTGTACATCGGTTACGGCGCCCGCGATTACGCGCCGATTGCTGCTCGGTAAAGACCCGCAGCGTCGACCGGTTCTTGCTCGTTTGTACCTTGACGGAGATCGACCCCGGCTGTCTCATACATGAGGTCCATCTGGGGTCGTTGTCCGTTTTCGACAGGGGAGACCGGTTTTCATGAGCGCGCCAACGTTGTCGCCGCTACTCACCGCGGCGGTGCAGGACCGGACCTCCGGAGCGACCGGGGTGGCCCGGCAGGTCCTCGACGGACTGGCCGAGTTCGTCCACGACCCGGCGATGCTGCGTGCGGTCGTCGCGCCGTTGCCCGGGCTCCTGCCGGGGTACGCCTCGATGTGGCACATCGCCCGCGCCGCCAACAGCGACGACCCGGGCCCCGCCCTGCGCGCGATCCGCGACCAGCTCGACCGCGACGTCGAGGCCAGCGTCGCCACCGCGGCCCGGCTGCTGCACCAGCGCGGCGGCTGGGCCCGCACCGCACCCAGCAGCGCGCTGGTCAAGGCCGTCGCCGCCCAGCTGCCCGTCGGCACCGTCGACGCGCCCGGCACCGAGGGCCTGCAGCCGGTGACCGGCATCGCCGGCGCCGACGCGATCAGCCCCACCAGCGTGCTCAACATCAAGGGCACCCTGGCGCTCGCGCAGAGCGTCCCGACGATCGTGGTCACCACGTCGCTGAAGCTGGTGCCGGAGCGGGTGTACGACGGACTCGGCTCGCCGCTGTTCGAGCGGATCCCGCTGTCCGCCTTCTGGGCCGTCGTCCTCGACGGCGAACTGCTGACCCCCGCGGAGGTCGGCCGCCGCGCCGCCGCCCTGTGCTGAGACCGCCGGCACCACCGCGGCGGTGTGCGAATCTGTGCGATTGCGTCGGGTCGGATGTTCCACAATGGACGGTCCATCGGCGCAGGTCGGACCAGCCGTCAAGACGGCACGGTTTGGGGCTGTGCAGTGGCTCACGTTGGGAGTACATTGCGTTGCATCCCAAGGACGCCGGGGCCGCCGCTTCCCCCGTGGCGGCGGCCCCGGTCTTGAGCCGGCGGGCCTGACGCGTTTCGATATGCGCGCCCGCGGAGACCACATCGACATGGTGACCACCGCTCGTCCGCGCGCCACCGCTCCCGCCCACGCCGCCGGGCCGCCCCCGCGCACCGTGTGGCTCATCGGCGGGATGATCCTGCTCGCGGTCCTGATCCTCGCGGCGGTCACCGTCGCCGTCTGGCGGGTCCGGCACGCGTCCGTCGACCGTGCCTCGCACACCGTCACCGCGGCCGTGTCCGGTCGCGACGCGGCGACACTGGACCTGCTCAGCGGCGTCACCGCCGTCACCGTCACCGCCGCGGACCTCGGCGACGTCCTCTACCGGGTCCGCACCCCCGGCGACGGCCGGATGGTCCCCAGCGTCACCGACCTCGACGGCCGGGTCGGCGTCCAGCTCAGCGACACCGGCAACGGCGCGCCGGACCGGGGCGCGGTCTCCGTCGAGCTCAACCGCGACGTGCGCTGGACCGTCCGCTTCACCGCCGGCGCCACGAGCAACACCGCCGACCTGCGCGGGCTGCGCGAGGTCGGCGGCGTCGAATACGTCGGAGGGGTCTCCAGCATCGAGCTGAGCCTGCCCGCCGCGAAAGGCACCGTCCCCGTCCGGATGAACGGCGGCGCCAGCACCTTCCGTGTCCACCTGCCGCAGGGCCTGCCCGTGAAGGTCGTCGCCGGTGGCGGCGCCGGCAGCGTCACCCTCGACGGCACCCGCCACGACGGGGTCGGCGGCGGTTCCGTGTTCCAGAGCGGCGACGCCGCCGCGAAGGACCGGTTCGAGATCGACAACGCCGCCGGCGTCTCCAGCGTCGTCGTGGACCGGTACTAGACCGGCACTAGGTGACTGGTGTTAAACGATGGTCTGGCCCGGAGGGCCAGACCATCGTTTTATGTCTATTTCAGGTAGTATGCGTGGGTGGCGTTGGGTAGG
>NZ_JBVJIJ010000011.1:0-7672 GCF_055586325.1 Dactylosporangium sp. NPDC051087
GCAACTCCCCAGTATCCGGTGTGCCCTCGTTGTCGCTGTTGAACACAACGTTAGGCACTCTCGGGAAGCATTGAATCCCCGAAACGTGCCACCGCCCAGCGCAGTGCCAGGTAGGCGACAGTCCCGAACCACGGCGCCGCCGCCGTCCGTGTCCCCGGGCAGCTGGGGCCATCGTTCGAACCCGATGTCCCCGGTGTCATCAACCCCTTGACGACGCCGGGTGCCGAGCCCGGAACATAGAGCAGGACGGGCCCGGGGCAGGCGCTCCGGGCCCGCCGCATTACGCTGACGGCCGTGATCGGGCCCTTGGCAGTCGCCGTCTCCGTGCTGTCGCTCGCCCTCGCGGCCTGGGCGTTCGTGGAGTTCTTCCGGCACCGCGAGCCGACCCGCCCGCTCATGCTGGGGCTCGGCGTCATCACGGTCCTCGTCCTGGTGCAGGTGGTCGCGCTCGGCGTCGGGCTCGCCCGCGGGCACGGCCCGGAGGACGGCGGCGAGGTCGTCACCCTGGTGGGGTACATGCTGACGGCGCTGCTCCTGCCGCCGGCCGGCGCCGTCCTCGCCCGGATGGAGCCGACCCGCTGGGGTTCCCTGCTCATCGGCAGCGCCGCCGTCATCGTGCCGGTGCTCATCCTGCGACTGGGACAGATCTGGAATGGCTGAACACATCAACCGGGGTCCCGGCCGGGTCCTCGTCGCGATCTACGGCGTGTTCGCCCTGGCCGCGACCGCCCGGGCGGGCGTGCAGATCGCGACGAAGTTCGGCGACGCGCCCCTCGCGTACTCGCTGTCGGCGCTCGCCGCGGCCGTCTACATCGTCGCGACCGTCGCCCTGGCCCGGGACGCGCGCCGGGTCGCGCTCGCCGCGTGCGGGTTCGAGCTGCTCGGCGTCCTCGTCGTCGGCACGCTGAGCATCCTGGACGGCGAGGCGTTCCCGGACGCGACCGTCTGGTCCGACTACGGGCAGGGCTACGGCTACGTCCCTCTGGTCCTGCCGGTCGTCGGCCTCTGGTGGCTGCTGCGCGGCCGCCGGACCGCGTGAGCGGCACGGGGTCACGCAGGCGGCACGGGCTCATCTGAAGTCGCGGGACGCCGAGCGGATCGGCAGGCTCAGCACCGCGAGGTGGTCGGCGCGCAGGTTGAGCACCCCCTCGACCTTCTCCAGGATCCCGCGGACGATCATGGCGTTCGCCGTCCGGGCGACCCGCCGGTGCCGCTGCCACAGTCCCGGCGTGCAGGTGACGTTGAGCATCCCGGTCTCGTCCTCCAGGTTGATGAAGGTGACGCCACCCGCGGTCGCCGGGCGCTGCCGGTGGGTGACGATCCCGCCGACGCAGACCCGGCGGCCGTGCTCGACGGTGTGCAGGCGCTCCACGGACAGGGCGCCGATCCGGTCGAGGTACTCGCGGGCGAACTGCGCCGGGTGCGCGTCCGGGGCCAGCCCCGTCGCCCAGACGTCGGCGACCATGCGTTCCACGGCGTCCATCCCGGGCAGCATCGGCGCCTCCAGGCCGCCGGTCGTGCCGGGCAGCCGTCCCGCGGTCTCGCGCGCCGCCGCGCCCGCCGCCCACAGCGCCTCCCGCCGGGCGAGCCCGAGCGAGGCGAAGGCGTCCGCGGTCGCGAGGGCCTCCAGGTGGGCGGTGGTGAGACCGGCCCTTCTGGCGAGGTCGCTCATCGAGGTGTACAGGCCGTGCCCGGCCCGCTCCTGCTCGACCCGTTCGGCGACGGCGGTGCCGAGGGACCGGACCGCGGACAGCCCGAGCCGCACGACCGGCCCGCCCCGCCCCCACCCCCGCGGGCCGCTGCCGGGCACCTCCCCCGCGACGGGGTCCTCCAGCGTCGCCCGGGCGTCGCTGAGGTTGACGTCGGGGCGGCGGACGGTGACGCCGTGCCGGCGGGCGTCGTCGACGAGCGACTGCGGTGAGTAGAACCCCATCGGCTGCGCGTTGAGCAGCGCCGCGCAGAACGCCGCCGGGTGGTAGCGCTTCAGCCAGGCGCTCGCGTACACGAGATAGGCGAAGCTCATCGCGTGGCTCTCCGGGAAACCGTAGTTGGCGAACGCGGACAGCTTCTCGAACAGCTCCTCGGCGAGCGGTCCGGAGATGCCGTTGGCCGCCATGCCGTCGTACAGCCGCTGCCGGATGCGGCCCATGCGCTCCATCGACCGTTTCGACCCCATGGCGCGGCGCAGTTCGTCGGACTCGGCGGGGCTGAACCCGGCGACGTCGATCGCCATCTGCATCAGCTGTTCCTGGAAGAGCGGCACGCCGAGGGTCTTCTCCAGCGACGGTTCCAGCAGCGGATGCGGATAGGTCACCTCCTCCAGTCCGTTCTTGCGGCGGATGTACGGGTGGACGGAACCACCTTGGATCGGGCCGGGACGGATCAGCGCGACCTCGACGACCAGGTCGTAGAACACGCGGGGTTTCAGCCGCGGCAGGGTGGCCATCTGCGCGCGGCTCTCCACCTGGAACACGCCGACGGAATCGGCGCGGCACAGCATGTCGTAGACCTCGGAATCGTCCAGCGGCATGGTGGAGATGTCGAGCTCGCCGCCGATCATCTCGAACGCGTAGCGCAGCGCCGACAGCATGCCGAGGCCGAGCAGGTCGAACTTGACGAGCCCGACGGACGCGCAGTCGTCCTTGTCCCATTGCAGGACGGTGCGGTCGGCCATTCTCGCGTGCTCGACGGGGCACACCTCGATCACCGGCCGGTCGCAGATGACCATGCCGCCGGAATGGATGCCGAGGTGCCGGGGAAACGTCTGCAGTTCGTTGGCGAAGTCGAGGACCTGCCGGGGGATGTCGTCGACGTCGGCGGCCGTCACGTCGCCCCACCGTTCGACCTGTTTGCTCCACGCGTCCTGCTGTCCCGGCGAGTGCCCGAACGCTTTCGCCATGTCCCGGACCGCGGATTTCGGCCGGTACGAGATGACGTTCGCGACCTGCGCGGTGTACCGCCGGCCGTACTTGCCGTAGACGTGCTGGATGACCTTCTCGCGCTGATCGGACTCGATGTCGATGTCGATGTCGGGCGGCCCGTCGCGTTCCGGGGACAGGAACCGCTCGAACAACAGCCCCCATTTGACGGCGTCGACGTTGGTGATGCCGAGCGCGAAGCAGACCGCCGAGTTCGCCGCGGAGCCGCGCCCCTGGCAGTAGATGTTGTTGTTCCTGCAGAACGTGACGATGTCGTGCACGACGAGGAAGTAGCCGGGGAAGTTGAGCTCCTCGATGAGCGCCAGCTCGTGTTCCAGCTGCGCGTGCGCCTTGGCGTTGCCGCGGTACCGGTCGGCGGCGCCCCGCATCGTCAGGTGCCGCAGCCAGTCCATCTCCGACATGCCGGGCTCCGGCACCGGGTGGTCCGGCAGCCGCGGCGCGACGAGCTGCAGGTCGAACGCGAGCTCCTCGCCGAACGCGGCGGACCTGGCGACCGCGCCGGGCCAGGCCGCGAACCGGGCCGTCATCTCCGCGCCGCCGCGCAGGTGGGCGGTGCCGGCGGCGGGCAGCCAGCCGTCGATGTCGTCGAGGCTGCGCCGGGCCCGGACGGCGGCGAGCGCGGTCGCCAGCCGTTTCCGGCCCGGGGTCGCGTAGTGCACGTTGTTCGTCGCGACCGTCGGCAGCCCCCGCGCCCGGGCCAGGTCGTCGAGGGCGTCGTTGCGTTCGTCGTCGAACGGGCCGCCGTGCGAGGTCAGCTCCACCGCCACCGACCCGGTGCCGAACAGGGCGGTCAGGCGGTCCAGCTCCCTGCCCGCCGCCTCCGGGCCGTGTTCGAGCAGCGCCGCCTGGACGTGTCCCTTCCGGCACCCGGTCAGGATCAGCGCGTGGTCCTCGAGCGCCGCCGCGGCCTCCTCCAGGTCGTAGACCGGGCGGCCCTTCTCGCCGCCGCGGAGGTGGGCCTCGCTGATGACGGTGGACAGCCGCGCGTACCCCTCCGCGCCTCTGGCGAGGACGAGCAGGTGCCGGCCGTGCGGGTCGGGTTCGCCGTTCTGCGGGCCGGGCAGCCCGAGCGACAGCTCCGCGCCGAACACGGTCCGGATGTCGAGCTCCCTGGCCGCCTCGGCGAAGCGGACCACGCCGTAGAAGCCGTCGTGGTCGGTGATCGCGACCGCGGACAGGCCGAGCCGGGCGGCGGCCTCGGCGAGCTCCTCGGGATGGCTGGCGCCGTCGAGGAAGCTGAAGTTCGTGTGGCAGTGCAGCTCGGCGTACGGCACCGCGTCGGCGGGCCGCTCCAGCGGCGGCGGCGTGTACGCGTCGCGTTTGCGCGTCCAGGCCGGGGCGTCCCCGCCGTCGCCGTCCGCCGACAGGACGTCGGGGTGGTAGTCGCCCGCCGGCGGCTCCCAGCTCTTGCCGCTGAGCCGCCGTTCGAACTCCCGCCACGGGATGTCGGGGTTGCTGAATCCCATCAGTCGTACAGCCCTTCCACGTGCCAGGTCCCGTCCTCGAGGACCGCCAGGATCGCCCGCTCGTCGGCGAGCTGGAGCTGGAAGCGGGCCCGGCGGCGGGCGCCCTCCTCGTCCCACCAGCGTTCGTCGACCGGCCACGGCCCGCCCCACGCGACCACGCCGACGGGCTGCTCGTCGCCGATCCGTACCGTGGCCGGCGCGCCGCTGAGCTCCAGCCGCCCGCTGACCCGCACCACCCGCCCCTCGCCGTCGGCGACGACGGCGGGCAGCGGCACCGGGTACACGGTCGCCGGCGAGGGCGACGGCAGCCCACCCGGCCACGGCGCGTCCGTGCCCCGCGCGACCCGTTCGTCGCCGAACGCGACGAGCCGGATCCGGCTGCTGTCGGCGCGCCCGCCGTCGAGGACCGCGGTGAGGACCGCGTCGGGGCCGAGCAGCCCCTGGACGCGGGTGAGCGCGCGGTGGGCGCGGTCGCGTTCCTCGCCGGCCTCGCCCCACAGCCCCGGCTGGAGCCCGAGGTGCTCGACGACGCCTTCGGGGACGAGCCGCAGCCGCAGGATCCCGCCCGTCGGCCCGTCCTTGCGTTTCAGCCATCCGTCCAGCTGCCAGCGGAGCCGGTCGGCGATGGCGTTGACGCTCAGCAGCCCGTCGTGCCGCCAGACCCGCAGCAGCTCCTGCCCGGTGACGGTGGTCGCCTCGATCCCGAGCCGCGTGCACGCCAGGCCGTGACCCTCGAGCCGCTCGTGGAGCCGCTCCGCGAGGGCCCGGGCCGCGAACGCGGCGGCGTCGACCCGCTCGACCGGCTCGTCGAACGTCTCCGTCACGTCGAGATCCACCGGCGGCCGCCGCGGCGCGAGCGGCCGCTCGTCCCGCCCCCCGGCGAGCCGGTGCGCGAGCGCCGCGTCGAACCCGAACCGTGCGAGCACGTCCGGCGCGGGCAGCGCCGCGAACTCCTGCAGCGTGTGGATCCCGAGCCGCCGGAGCAGGTCGGCGAGCGCCGGCCGCCCCAGCGCCGTGACGCTCAGGTCCGCCAGGAACGCCGCCGTCCCCCCCGCCGGCACCAGCACCCCGGCCCGCGCCGCGAGCCCCGCCGCGAACGTCCCCTCCGCCGCCCCGACCTGTGCCTCCACGTCGCACCGCTGCGCGATCTGCTCGACGAGCCGCTCCGCCGCCGCGGCCTCACCGCCGTAGAACCGGGCGGGCCCCCTGGCGGCGAGCGCGCACGCCCCCGGCCGCAGCGTCTCCACCCCCGGCGCGACCTCCTCGACCGCCATGAGCACCGGCTCGAACGCCCGCGTGTCCCTCCCCGGGTCGTGCTCGAGGACGATCAGGTGCGGGCACCGCCCCTGCGCCTCCCGCTTCCGCAGCCCCCGCCGCACCCCTTCGACCCGCGCCGCCGGCGACGTCGCGAGGACCCGGTTCGCGTGCATCACCGCCACCGGCTGATCCGCCGGATACCCGTCCACGATCTCCGCCGCCACCACCGGCCAGTCCGGGCACCAGACCACCATCGTCCGCAGCACCGCTCAGCCGACCCTTCGCAGCGCGGGAGCCGCCCTGCGCGGCATCTTCGCATCGCGTACCGGTGGCAGCGGCCCCTCCAGCGCGGGCAGCCAGAGCGTCACCTCGCGGGCGGCGCTCGCCGCTCCCCGGCCACGGGCCTGGATCGTCAGCTCCCGGCACCGCAGGCGCCCCCGCCCTTCCCCGAGCCCGCCCCAGCTCTGCCGTACCGGCGACACCGTCACGTCCGCGCCCGCCCACACCCCCGCCGGCATGAGCACGCTGCCCCGCTGCCGGGCCCGCGCCGCCAGCCGCCCGGCCGCCGCCGGCGCGACCGTGCCCGGCACCGCCGCCACCACGATGTCCACCCCGTCGAGCAACGCCGCGACGATGCCCGCCCACTCGGCCCCTGGGTCGGGCACCAGCGCCAGCCGCTCGAGCGCGATCCCCATCTCGGCCGCCGCCACCGGACTCAACGCCGGCATCCCCACCACCGCGCACCACGACCCTGCCCTGCTCGCCGCCGCCAGCAACGCCAGCAGCACCGACGACGTCTGCACCGCGATCGTCGCCCCCCGCCGCAGCCCACCCCCCGGCAGCAACGCCCCCAGCCCCGCGAGCACCGGCAGGACCTTCCCCACCCCGACCCCGGCCTCGGCGGTGTGCTCACTGGCCGGCCGCACCATCCCTGCACCGACCAGCCCCGCCAGCCCCCGGGCGCGCTCCCAGCTCTCGCGCGGGACCCGTGGACCGGTGGCGGGGGTGGAGGTGGGGACGGCCTGGAGGGCGCGGCGGAGGGCAGGGACGGTCACGCCGGCGGCCCCGGACACAGCGTCGTCGTCGACGTGTGTGTCAGAGGACCCGGCGGCCGCCGAAGCCGACATGCCAGCCACGGCACCTGCTCCCCCACTGTTGTGCTGTTCTCCCGCCACGCCCGGACCGCCGACTCCGACGACCACACGCGGCGCTGTCCTGCCGTCCTGTCCTGCCGTCCTGTCCTGCTGTTCTGTCCTGCTGTTCTGTCCTGCCACGGGGACCGAGGCCCGACCGCTCCTCCCCGCCGTGTGCCTCGCCGTGCTGCCCCCGCCCGGTGCGGGGCCCGCGATGCCTTCGTCCGATGCCGGCCTCCGGGGGTCCGCCCCCGCTCGGAGCGAGGCGGACCCCCTCAGAGGCGGCGGAACGGCGGGGCTGACGTCGTGGATGGTGGCCGGCCCGGATGCCCCGCACCGCCGACCCGGCAGAGCCACCGGCACGATCCGGCCCGGCCACCGTCCTCCACGTCAGCCGTCACGCTCGCTCCCCACGACAAACCCCGCCCCGACATCGCCCCCTGCCAAGCCGGCCGTCACGTCCCAGCCCCCGGCACTGACCGCCCGGTCACGAACCGGCCCGTCCCCAGCCCGGACCAGACCAACCGTCACGTCCCGGACCTGCACGGCCCGACCGGCACTTCCCAGACCCAGCACGTCCCGGCCGTCATGTCCCAGCCCCGGCGCTGACCGGCCCGTCACGATCCCGCTCGTCCCCAGCCCAGCCGGACCGGACCAGCCCGACCGTCACGGCCCAGGCCCAGCACGTTCCTGCCCGTCATGTCCCGACCCGACCCCGGCCGTCACGTCCCGGCCCATCACATCCCGGTCCATCACGTCCCAGCCCGGCACTGACCGACCCAGCACGTCCGGGCCCAGCACGTCCGGGCCCAGCACGTCCGGGCCCAGCACGTCCGGGCCCAGCACGTCCGGGCCCAGCACGTCCGGGCCCAGACGT
>NZ_JBVJIJ010000011.1:7766-9797 GCF_055586325.1 Dactylosporangium sp. NPDC051087
GGCCCAGCACGTCCGGGCCCAGCACGTCCGGGCCCAGCACGTCCGGGCCCAGCACGTCCGGGCCCAGCACGTCCGGGCCCAGCACGTCCGGGCCCAGGCTCGCCACGGACCGGCTGCCATGTCCCAGCCCAGCCCTGACCGGACCAACCGTCACGGCCCAGGCCCAGCACGTTCCTGCCCGTCATGTCCGCCCCCGTCATGTCCCAACCCGACCCCGGCCGTCACGTCCCTGACCCAACGCGTCACATCCCGGCCCATCACATCCCGGACCCCAAGCGCGTCCCAGCCCAGCACTGACCGGCCCAGCGCGTCCGACCCAGCGCATCCCGGGCCGTCACGGACCGGCCGTCATGTCGCAGCCCAGCCGTCACGGCCCTCGCCCGGCTCGTCACATCCCGGCGCGTCACAGTCCGGCCGGCACGGCCTCGGTCCAGCACGCCGCGCCCCCGCGTCCAGGCTCGCCGTTCCCCAGCTCGCCACAGACCGGCTGCCATGTCCCAGCTCGGCACGGCCAGCCCGGACCGACACGACACGACACGGCCTGCACGGACCGGCATGGACCAGCACGACATGGACCGGCCCTGCACGGACCGGCACGGACCTGGTCCAGCACACCGCGCCCCGTCGTGTCCGGGACCGCCATGCCCCAGCTCGCCACGCACCGGCTGCCATGTCCCAGCCCGGCACGGACCGAACGGGCATGACACGGACCGGCACGGTCCTGCTCCCGCGCGCGCCGGCTCGGTGCGTCTCCGCCCGGTGCGTCTCCGCCCGGCGCGGCGCGGTCGGCCGGGGCCGCGGTCCGGGGAAGCGCTCGTCCCTGCCAGAACCCGGCTCCCACCGGCGGGCGCCGCGACCCGACCCTGCCGGGACCGCCCGGCGGCTGCGGCTCAGCGGCCTGGCCCCGCAGGGCTGAAGGTGCACAGTCCAAGGCTTCACCGGCCGGTTCTCCGATGCCGGCCCCGGCGCCCCCACACTCGGGAACGGCCAAGGCATGGCATGACGAGGGCCATCCGTGGCCAGTTGCAACGTGAACGACGAAAGCGCCCACCCGGGCCGAACCGGGCGGACCGAACCGCACCGGGCGGGTCAGGGGCGTCGGCCGGGTCGGCCGGAAGCCTTGCCGGGCTGACCGGGCGTGGCGGGCCGATCGGTCTCGGCGGGGCGAGCGGGCCCGGCGGTGGCCTGGTCCGGTCGTGCTGGGCTGGCACCGCCGCGGGTCAGCTGGCGAGGCCCTCGAGCCTGGGCTGATAGGAGAAGCCGAGCCCGACCTCCACGACCGCGATGAACTGCTCCGCGGAGCGCATGAGGTCGTCGGCCTCCCGGGCGGTGACCACCCGCGGGATGCCCGCCTCGGCGGCGGAGCGCTTGCTGGCGCCGGCGGCGAAATAGGCGGCCCACTCGGTCAGCTCGGGTGCGACGAGCACCAGCAGCGACCAGACGCTCGTCACGCGGCTGCGGCGGCCCGGCGCGGCGGGCACGGCCCGGGCGGCGAGGACGGCGGCGGCGGCGCGGAGCGCGGCGAGGTGGGCGGTGGCATAGCGCATGCCGTCGGTGCGGATCTCCGCCGCCTCTTCGAGGCCGCGGCGGGCGAGGGTCAACAGCTCCCGCGGGGTGCGGTGGGGAAGCGCGTGCGCGGGAACCGGAAGCTGCTGCCGTGCCGGGCCGGACTGGCCCTGGAGCGCACCGCCGGCCGGGCCGGCGACCGGAGCGGCGGCCGGGGCGGTCGGGAATCGACTGACGTTGGACGAGTGGGTCGAACGGTTCGTCGGCATCGGTGTCTCCCTCTGTGGTGCGTCGGCGGGTCCCGCTCTGGGTCCCGTGGTGCGTGCGTGCCGCCGCTGGGGGAGTAGCGATGGCACGCGGGCCGGGCGATGGTCGGGCAACGTCGAACAGCGACGTCGCCGGCCGGGCGTGGAGCTTCCCCACACCACCCCCGGCCGGCGGGCCGGCTGGGGGGGGGGGGGGGGGGAGGGGGGGGGGGGGGGGGGGGGGGAGAACTCCAAACGAGAAAACAAAAAAAAAAAAACT
>NZ_JBVJIJ010000011.1:9807-32984 GCF_055586325.1 Dactylosporangium sp. NPDC051087
CGGTTCTCTGGTTGGGCTTCGCCCCCCCCCCCCCCCCCCTCTCTTTGTTGTCTTTTTCCTCCCTTCCCCCTTTTTGGGGGTTGTGGTTACTCCCCCCCCCCACCCCACCTGAGGCCAGACCCGCGAAAATCCGGCCTCCGCGGTGTCGCGGACCGCGCTCGGGAAGAACGCCGCGAATCGTCTTCCCGAAGCAGTTCGAACACTCGTTCGACTGAGGTAAGACTACACCCGGGGGGCAGGGGAGGCGCAACGGCGCGGGGAGAATTTTCGAACATCCGTTCGCACGATCACTCGGCAGTGGCGCCGCCCACCGGCGCGGCGGATCCCGGAGCGGGGTGCAGGTGTGTGCGCTGCCCGTCGTGGTCGAAGATGCACAGGATCTCCGCCGGCCCGCCGTGCGCCCCGAACGCGTGCGGCGTCATCGTGGAGAACTCGGCCGCCTGGCCCGCCTCCACGAGGATGGTCCGCTCCCCCAGCCGCAGTACGACCACACCTGACAACACGGTGAACCAGTCCTTGCCCGGATGCACCCGCAGCTCGGCCGGGACGGGCCGGGTGATGCGCATCTTGGCCACCGACACCCCGTGCGGCCCCGGCTCGCGGGTCATCATCCAGGTGGTCACCCCGTGCGCCACGTCGCGCACGGGGCGGATCACCACGTCCTCGTCGTCGACGGACTCCACGAGCTGGTCGAGGGTGGTCCCGAGCGCCCGGGCGATCGGTGCGAGCTGGTCCAGGGCGATCCTGCGGTGACCCGTCTCGATCCGGCTCAGCGTGGAGGGACTCAGGTAGCACCGGGAGGCGAGGTCGTCGAGCGACCAGCCCCTGGCCACCCGCAGTCCGCGGATCCGCTTGCGTACCAGACCGTCGAGCGAGTCGTCTTGCGTCATACGCAAGAGCATATGTCGCAGAGGCAAAGTCCGGCTATGGTCGTGCCATGGCACACGACCACGGCAACCACCACCACAGCCACAGCCACAACCACGAGGCCCTCACCGAGATCCTCGACCTCGACGCCGAGGTGCTGCACGAGCACCTCACCGAGGTCATGGCCTGGGTCCACGAGCGGACCGGCGCCGTCTCGACCGTCCTGGACCTGGGCGCGGGCACCGGCGCCGGCACCCTCGCCCTCGCCCGCCGCTTCCCCGGCGCCACCGTCACCGCCGTCGACGTGTCGCCGGAGATGCTGCACCACCTGCGGCACAAGGCCCACGCCGCGGGACTCGCCGACCGGATCCGCACGGTGGAGGCAGACCTGGACACGGCGGAGCACGACGGCCGGGACAACGACCTGGTGTGGGCGGCCAACTCGCTGCACCACCTGGCCGACCCGGTCGCCAGCCTGTCCCGCATCCGCGCCGCGATCCGCCCCGGCGGGCACCTGGTGGCCTTCGAGATGGACTCGTTCCCGCGGTTCCTGCCCGGTGAGGAACTCGAGACCCGCTGCCACGCGGCGGTCGCCGAGGCCCGCGCCGCCGACATGCCGCACCTCGGCGCCGACTGGGGCCCGCTGCTGCGCGCCGCCGGCTTCACCGTCGAGGACCGGCACCGCTTCGAGATCGACCTGAAGCCGCCGCTGCCGGAGGCCGCCGGGCGGTACGCGCAGGCGACCCTGCGGCGGATGCGGCACGCCCTGGAGGACAGGCTCAGCCCCGAGGACCTGGCCGCCCTGGAGGAGCTGGCCGGCACCGTACACGACCGGCCGGACCTCACCGTCCAGGCGCGCAGGACCGCCTGGCTCGCCACGCCGTAAGGGGCATGATCCAAGACCACACCTGACCTGTACCCTCTGCGGGTGACCCACCAGCCCCGCCCCGTCGCCGGTGTCGCGATGGTCCTCGCCGGCAGCGCCCTGTTCGCCGTCAACGGCACCGTGTCCAAGCTGGCCGCCGGCACCGGGATCGACGCGCCGCAGCTCACCACGCTGCGGGCCGGTGGGGCCGCGCTGGGGCTGTTCGCGCTCGCGCTGGTGTTCCGCCCGGCCCGGCTGCGGATCAGCCGCCGCGAGGTGCCGATGCTGGTGGCGTATGGCCTCGCCGGTTTCTTCCTCGTCCCCATGCTCTATTTCGTGGGGATCGGGCGGCTCCCGGTCGGCATCAGCCTGCTGTTCGAATACACGGCGCCGGTACTGGTGGCGCTGTGGGCGAGGTTCGTCCAGGGACACCGGGTGCGGCCGCGGCTGTGGGCGGGACTGGCCGCGAGCCTCGCCGGGCTCGCCTGCGTCGCGGAGATCTGGGGTGAGCTGCGCCTCGACGGGATCGGGGTGGCCGCCGCGCTCGGCGCCGCCGTGCTGCTCGCCGTCTACTACCTGCTCAGCGCCCACGGTGTGGCCAGCCGGGACACGCTGTCGCTGACCGCGTACGCGTTCGGGGTGTCCGCCCTCGCCGGGTCGGTGGTCCGGCCGTGGTGGGACTTCGACTTCGCCCGCACGACCGTGACCACCCACGGCGTCCCGGTGTGGGTGCTGCTGCTGTACGTGGTGATCGGCGGGTCGATCGCGCCGTACCTGCTGCTCGCCGGGGCGATGCGGCACCTGCCGCCGACGAGCGTCGGGATCATCGGCATGTCGGAGCCGGTGATCGCCACCGCCGTCGCCTGGCTGGTCCTGCACGAGCACCTGAACGTCGCGCAGATCTGCGGCGGCGCCCTGATCCTGGCCGGCGTCGCGCTGGCCGAGACCGCCCGCGTCCAGGCGACGCCGGCCGAGCGCCGCCCCGAAACTGTCGGTGCCCCGAACTAGAGTCGACGCCATGCAGCCCCACCCGAACGTGCAGGCGATGCAAGACGCGCTCGACGCCGCCGGCGCCCGCGCCGCCGACGGCACCCCGTGCCAGATCAAGGTCCTCACCGAGGCGGTGCACACCGCCCCCGCGGCCGCCGCGGCCGTCGGCGTCGAGGTCGGCCAGATCGCCAATTCGCTGATCTTCGACGCCGACGGCGACCCGCTGCTCGTCCTCACGTCCGGCGCGCACCGCGTCGACGTCGGGAAGGTCGCCGCGCTGCTCGGCATCGCCAAGAGCAGGGTCCGGCGGGCCAGCGCCGAGTTCGTCCGCGAGCACACCGGCCAGGTCATCGGCGGGGTGTCGCCGCTGGCCCACCCCAAGCCGGTGCGCACCCTCGTCGACGTCGACCTCGCGCAGTATGGCGAGGTGTGGGCCGCCGGCGGCATCCCGCAGTCGGTCTTCCCCATCACCTATGACGAGCTGGTCCGCGTCACCGACGGCACCCCTGCCGAGGTCGCGTGACCGTCCGGCTCCACGTCTGGCGCGTCCGCAGGCGTGCGGTGCCCCTCGCGTTCTGGGGCATGGCCGCCGACCGGCGGAGGCTGCGCCGCCAGGCGGGCTTCGTGAAGCTGCTCGGCACCGGCAAGGGCAGCGACTTCGGCGCGGGCAAGGCCGACCTGACCCGCTGGGCGGCGGTCATCGTCGGCGACGCCGCGGTCGCGCCGCCGATGCGCGGCGCGATCACGAGCTGCGTCATCACCCTGGAGCCGGTCGCCAGCCGCGGGACGTGGGCCGGGCGGGAGCCGTTCGAGCCGGTGGCGCCCCCGTCCGCGACCGGCATGATCGCGGTCCTGACCCGGGCCAGGCTGAAGACCCGCAAGGCGCCAGCGTTCTGGAAGGCGATCGATCCCGTGTCCCGGGCGCTGCCCGGCGCCGAGGGCATGATCTGCGCGTTCGGCGTCGGCGAGGCGCCAGTAGGATTCCAGGGCACGGTCAGCCTCTGGCGCAGTGCGGCGGATGTCATACGCTTCGCGTACCGTCAGCCCGAGCATGCCGCCGTCGTGGACCGCACGGCCCGCGAGGGTTGGTATGCGGAGGAGTTGTTCGCCCGGTTCCGTGTGCTGGACGTCACCGGCGACCGCGAGGTGATCGGTTGGAGGGACAGCCCGTGAGGCTCGTGCGGTGGCGCGGGGACGACCTCCTCGCGCGCCTCGACGACGTCATCGCCGTCTATGGGGAGGCGATGGGCTACTCGGTGCAGCTCCTGCAGACCCGCCGCGGCTATGTCGCCGGGCACACCCGGCGCGAGTCGTTCCAGGCCGTCGCGACGCTCGACGACGACGACAACCTGCTCGGCTTCGGCTATGGCTACCGCGGCACGTCCGGGCAGTGGTGGCACGACCAGGTGCGCAACGCGCTGCGCCGCGAGCACCGCAAGTTCTGGCTCGGCAACTGTTTCGAGCTCGTCGAGCTGCACGTCCGCCCGCACGCGCAGGGCCACGGCATCGGCGCCCGCCAGCTGCACGACCTGCTCACCAGCGCGCCGCAGCAGACGGCGCTGCTGTCCACGCCCGAGGCGCCCGAGGCGACGTCGCGCGCCTGGCGGCTCTACCGGCGGTTCGGCTTCGTCGACGTCCTGCGGCACTTCAACTTCCCGGGCGACGACCGCCCGTTCGCCGTCCTCGGCCGGCAACTTCCGCTGTGAAGGCGCTCTGGGCGCTGCTCGCGGCGCTCGTCCTCACCGAGATCGCCTATCCGCTGGTGCACGGCGACACCCGGGCGGCGCTCACCGTCGCCACCGTCGTGACCGGCTACGTGCTGTCCGTCGGGCACGCCTGGCTGTCCCGGGGACCGCGCGCCGCCGCGGTGCTCGTCCTCGTCACCACCGGCGGCGGGTTCGCGGTCGAGGCGGCCGGCAGGTCGACGGGCTTCCCCTTCGGCGACTACGACTACGCCGGGTCGCTGGGGCCCAGGCTGCTGGGCGTGCCGCTGGTGATCCCCCTCGCCTGGACGTGGATGGCGTGGCCCGCGTGGCTCGCCGCCGCCCGCCTCACCGGCCGGCCGTGGCTGCGGGTGGCCGTCGCCGGCGTGGGCCTGGCCGCGTGGGACCTCTTCCTCGACCCGCAGATGGTCGCCGAGGGTCACTGGCGGTGGGAGGCGCCCGGCGCGGCCCTGCCGGGCGTCCCCGGCATCCCGTTGACCAACTATCTCGGCTGGCTGCTGGTCGCGTGGGTGCTGGCGGCGGCGCTCGCCCTCCTGCTGCCCGGCGGCGACGGCGACGACCGGCCGATGTATGCGCTGTACCTGTGGACGTACGGCTCCAGCGTCCTCGCGCACGCGGTGTTCCTCGGCATGCCGGCGTCGGCGGCGTGGGGCGCCCTCGGCATGGGTCTCGTGGCGGTCCCCCTGGCGGTGACGCTGTGGCGCTCACGATCATGACGCCGGTGACGCTCGCGCTGACGGCGGTCGTGCTCGCGCTGACGGTACACACGCTGATCAACGCACGGCTGCTCCGCCGGCCGTCCGCTTCGCCCGCCGCCTCCCCCGGCGCCGCCGCGGCGGTGCTGCTGCCGTTGCGGGACGAGGTGGAGCGGGTCGAGCCGTGCCTGCGGGCGCTGCTCGCGCTGGACGGCGCGCCGCGGCTGCTGGTCCTCGACGACGGCTCCACCGACGGCACCCCCGACCTGGTCAGGTCGATCGGCGGCGACCGGGTCACGCTGCTGACCGGCGGGCCGCTGCCACCGGGCTGGCTCGGCAAGCCGCACGCCTGCCAGCAGCTCGCCGACGCCGCCGGCGCCGACCTGCTGGTGTTCCTCGACGCCGACGTGGTCCTGCGCCCGGACGCCCTGACCGCGGCCGCCGCCCTGCTCGACGAGGCGGGGGCCGACCTGCTCAGCCCGTATCCGCGGATCACCGCGACCGGTGCCGGCGAGCGGCTCGTCCAGCCGCTGCTGCAGTGGTCGTGGCTGACGTTCCTGCCGCTGCGCGCGATGGAGCGCTCACCGCGCCCGTCCCTCGCCGCGGCCGGCGGGCAGTTCCTGCTGGTCCGGCGGGAGGCGTATGACCGCGCCGGCGGGCACGCCGCGGTCCGCGGCAAGGTCCTCGAGGACATCGAGCTGGCCCGCGCGGTGAAACGCTCCGGCGGCAGGATCGCGCTCGCCGACGGATCCGGCCTGGCGACCTGCCGCATGTACACGTCCTGGCGGGAGGTCACCGACGGCTACAGCAAGTCGCTGTGGGCGTCGTTCGGCTCGCCCGCCGGCGCGTTCGCCGTCGTGTCGCTGCTGCTCTGCCTGTACGTGCTGCTGCCCCTCACCCTCGTCGCCGGCTACTGGCAGGGGCTGGCCGGATATCTGCTCGGCGTCGCCGGGAGGGTCGTCAGCGCCCGGGCGACCGGCGGGCGGGCGTGGCCGGACGCCCTCGCCCATCCCGTGTCCGTGCTGCTGTTCGCCTGGCTCGTCGCCCGGTCCTACCGCCGCCGCGGCCGGGTCACCTGGAAGGGACGCCCCACATGGCAACCGTGACCGTCACCCGGCAGGGGCGCCGCGCATGGCGACCGTGACCGTCATCGGTGCCGGGGTCGGGGGGCTCGCCACGGCGGCCAGGCTCGCCGCGGCCGGGCACAAGGTCACCGTCTTCGAGCAGGCGGCGACCGCCGGCGGCAAGCTCGGCCGGCACGAGCGGGTCACCGACGCCGGCACCTTCCGGTTCGACACCGGGCCCAGCCTGTTCACGCTGCCGCAGGTCGCGGCGGAGCTGTTCGCGCACACCGGTGGCCCCGCTCCGGAGCTCGACCTGGTCGCGCTGGATCCGCTGGTACGGCACCGCTTCCCCGACGGCACGACCCTCGACTCCTGCGCGGGGGCGGGCTTCGAGGACCGCATCGCGGCCGCGTTCGGCGCCGACGCGGCGGACGACTGGCGGCGGCTGTGGCAGCGGGCCGCCCGCGTCTGGGAGACCTCGTGGCGGCACGTCCTCACCGCCCCCGTCGACAACCCGCTGCAGCTCGCCGGCCTGGCGTGGCGGCTGCGGGACCTGGCCGCGATCGCACCCGGGCAGACGCTGCGCGGCCTGGGCCGCCGGCACCTGCGCGACCCGAGGCTGCGGATGCTGCTGGACCGGTACGCCACCTACACCGGCGCCGACCCCCGCCGCGCGCCGGCCGCGCTGCTCGCGATCCCTTACGCGGAGCTGGCGTTCGGCGGGTGGTACATCCGCGGCGGCCTCGGAACGCTCGCCGACGCGCTGCTCGCCCGGTGCGCGGCCCTCGGCGTGACCGTCCACCTCGGCACACCGGTCGGGTCCGTCCTCGTGGAAGGCCGCCGGGCCGCCGGCGTCGTCCTCGCCGACGGCACCACGGTCCGCTCCGACCTGGTCGTCGCCAACGCCGACGCCCTGCACGTCTACCGCGACCTGCTCCCGTCCCCGCGCCGCGCGGCCGGCCTGCGGCGGCGCAGTCTCGGCGGGTTCGTCCTGCTGCTCGGCGTCCGCGGCACCACCCCGGACCTCGCGCACCACACCGTGTTCTTCCCGCGCGACTACGACGCCGAGTTCGACGCGATCTTCGGCGCTCCGGCCCGCCCGCCGGACGACCCGGCCGTGTTCGTCACCGCCGCCGACGACCCGGCCGCCCGCCCCGCCGGCCACGAGGCCTGGTTCGTCCTCGTCAACGCCCCACCGCACGACGACTCCGCCTCGCGGGGCTCCGGCTCGTCGGCACGGGGCTCCGGCTCGGTCTCGCGGGGCTCCGGCGGGTTCGACTGGCGCGCCGCCGGGGTCGCCGACGCCTACGCCGACCGTGTCCTGTCGATCCTCGCCGCCCGCGGCGCCGACGTCCGCGACCGGCTGCTGTTCCGCGACGTGCTGACCCCGGCGGACCTGGAGACCTCGACCCACTCCCCCGGCGGCGCCATCTACGGCACCGCCAGCCACGGCCTCACCGGCCTGCTCCGCCCCCCGACCCGCGGCACGGTCCGCGACCTGTTCCTGGTCGGCGGCTCTGTCCACCCGGGCGGCGGCCTGCCGCTGGTCATGCTGTCCGCCAAGATCGTCGCCGACCGCATCGGCCCCGCCTAGCCCTGCCCGCCGGCCGCGTCATGACGCACCACGCCGGCCCCACCCCGGCGGACCGGATCGGCACCGTTCGACAGCGACCCCGGCCCGCCGCGGCTCATCATCGGATCGCCCGGCCGACCGCGGCGGCACCGGATCCGCACCGCTCAACGCCGCCCCCGCCGACATCGGCCCTGCCTAGCCCAGCCTCCCGGCCGCGTCATGACGCACCACGCCGGCCCCACCCCGGCGGACCGGATCGGCACCGTTCGACAGCGACCCCGGCCCGCCGCGCCCGCAGCGGCCCGGCGGCCGGTTCGTGCGTTCGTCCAACAACACGATCTTCTCCGTCGCGCCGGCGGGACCGGGCAGGTCATCATCGGCTCGGCCGGGCGGCCGCGGCGGTTCCGGCGTGGTTCAGGACAGGGCGCGGCGGACGCCGACGGCGAGCTGGACGAAGCCGATGGCGGTCAGGGCGGCCATGACGACGAGCACGGCGAGGACCGTGGCGTGCTGCCAGTGGCCCGCGACGGCGGTGGCCGCGACCGCGAGGAGGCCGAAGATCGTGACGAGGACGCGGGTCGGGCGTTCCGCGACGGTGACGGTGCCGATGTCGGACATGCCGGCGACGGTGGCCCGGGCACGGACGTACTCGTGCAGCCACATCACGCCGCCGCAGGTCACGGCGAGCCAGGCGGGGCCGCCGAGGAGGACGAGCGCCACGAGCCAGCAGGCCTCGGCGACGCGGTCGGCGGCGGAGTCGTAGACCTGCCCGAGGCGGCTCGCCCTGCCGGTGACCACGGCCAGGACGCCGTCGACGGTGTCCGCGACCGCCGAGAGCAGCACCAGGACCGCCCCGGCGAGCGCCCAGCCGCGGCCGCCCGTCACCGCGAGCGGCACGGCGACGGAGAACAGCAGGCCGAGGACGGTCACCGCGTTCGGACTGCGCACGCCGGTCCGGATCAGGACGGCGCCCAGCTCGTACGACATGCGCAGCCAACCCTGCACGAGCGGTGTCGCGGACCGAGGGTCATAACCGCCGTGCGCCGCCGCCCAGCGCTCGGCGTAGCCGTCCCAGTCGCGGACGTCAGACGCGCGCGCCGACACCGAGCTGCTGCCAGACCTCCCGGGTCGCCGTCGACCGGTTGAGCGTGATGAAGTGGATCCCGGGCACGCCCTCGGCGAGGAGCCGCTCGCACATCTCGCTGGCCAGGTCGATGCCGAGACGCCGCACGGCCTGCGGGTCGTCGGCGACGCGCTCGAACCGGGCGGCCAGCGCCGGCGGGAACGGGGCGCCGGACAGCTGCTGCGAGCGGGCGATCGTGCCGATCGCCGTGACCGGCATGACCCCGGCGACGACCGGGGTGTCGCAGCCGGCCGCCGCGACCCGGTCACGCAGCCGCAGGTAGTCATCGGCGTCGAAGAACATCTGGGTGATCGCGAAGTCGGCGCCGGCCCGGCATTTGCGGACGAAGTTGACCGTGTCGGACTCGATGTCCGCGGACCTCGGATGCTTGTACGGGAACGCGGCCACGCCGATGCTGAAGTCCCCGGACTCGCGGACGAGCCGGACGAGCTCCTCCGCGTAGAGGACACCCTCCGGGTGCTGGACCCACTCGCCCATCGGGTCACCGGGCGGGTCGCCGCGCACGAGCAGGAAGTTGCGGATGCCGGCGCCCGCGAGCTGGCCGATGACGTTGCGCAGCTCGGCGATCGAGTGGTTGACCGCGGTCAGGTGCGCCATCGGCAGCAGCGTCGTCTCCGTCGCCACCCGCTCCGTCACGGCGACGGTGGTGTCCCGGGTGGTGCCGCCCGCACCGTACGTGATGGAGACGAACGACGGTCTGAGGGGCTCCAGCTCCCGGATCGCCTGCCACAGCTGGCGCTCGCCCTCCGGGGTCTTCGGCGGGAAGAACTCGAAGGAGAACGTCGGCGCCGGTGCCGCGATCAGGTCACCGATCGCCGCGGGGCCGCCACCCATCACTGAAGGAAGTCCAGATGCCACGGTCCCGACTGTAGTGCCACCGCCACCGCCACCGCACCGCTGAATCTTGTCGTACCCCTGGGGTAGAAAGAGGTTGGACGGTTCGACGGTCGAGGGCATCGCGAAGCCCGCGGCGCGCCGGGTCGTCCTGCTGGACCGCGAGCGGACGGGGGTCGCTGGTTCCAGGAGGTCGTGACCCATGTCTCAGACGATCGATCCGGGTGAGTCCCTCGGCGCGCTGCTGACCCGCGTGCGCCAGGCGCAGGGCAAGTCGCAGGTGCGGCTGGCCGGGCTGCTGTGCGCGGCGTCGGGGCTGCCGACGCTGACCCGCCACGAGGTGTCCCGGTGGGAGCGGGAGGAGCGCATCCCGAGCCAGGTCTGGCTGGGCTGGCTCGCGCTCGTGCTCGACACCCCGCTCGACGACTTGGAGCGCGCCGCGGCGCGGACCCGGCGGCGGAGGGAGCCGACCATGACCTTCACCACGACATTCATCCCGGCGACCGGCGCGGCGACGATCCCGTCCGCGCCGGCCCGCGTCGCACCCTCCGGCGGCGCTCCCCCGGGCGACGACCCGGGCGGCGGTGACCCGGGCGGGCGGGTCGCCGAGCTGCGCCGCATGGATGACCTCGTCGCCGGGCCCGAGCTGGTCGCGCTCGTGCTCGCCGAGCTGCGGTCCGCCATCCGCGACGCCGGGACGGGCCACGGGTCGCAGGGGCGGGTGGCCGAACTGGCCCAGTTGCACGCCTGGGTCGCCGTCGACGCGGGCCGGCCCCCGCTGGACGGTGTCCAGCGGGGCGGGGTGCGGGCGGCGGTCGCCGCGGGTGACCGGGCGCTCGCCGGGCACCTGCTCGGCTGTGCCGCTCAGACCGCCGCCGAGCGGGGCGACGGACCGGCCGCGCTGCGCGCCGCCCTCGCCGCCTGCCGGGTCGCGGCCCGGTGCGACCCGGCGACCAGCACGGCGCTGGCGTTGCGGGTCGCGTTCGCCGCCGCCGTCTCCGGCGACCGGCGCACCTGCGACGCCGCACTCGCCACGGCGGAGCGCTCACACGGCCGCCGCGAGCCGGGGGCGGGTCCGTCATGGCTGTATTGGCTGGACGACGCCCACGTGCACGCCCTCACCGGCCTGTCCCTGACCGCGGCGGGCCGCCCGGCCGCCGCGCTGCCCCACCTCGCCGCCGCGCTGCGTTCCCCCGGCGTCCGGTTCCGCGCCGCCGGTCTCGTCGCCGCCGCCACGGCCCGTGCCCACCTGACCGCGGGCGACCTCGACGCCGCGTGCGCCGCCGCCACCGAGGCGCTGCTCGCGTGCGTCGACTCGGGCTCGTTCCGGGTCCTGCGCCGGCTCCGCCACCTCGAGCCCGCCCTGCACGCCGCGGCCGGAGCAGGACCGATGCCCGCGGCGCTGCTCGCGTATTCCCAGCTGGCCGAGTCGGCCGCCGCCTGCCTGCCGGGCGCCGCCCCGCCACAGGTCCCGGCACCCACCGTCCCGCTGGCGGCACCCGTGTCCATGATCACGGTGACCCCGGCGTCGCCGGCCGCGGCGGGGCCGGACCGGCTGCGGGGAAGGGTGGCCAGCTGACCCTGCCCCGCCGACCGGCCCGCGGCCGGACCCGCCGCACCACCTCGCCGTGCCGACCTGCCCGCCGAACCCAGGGATGAGGGCGGCGGCGGTGACGGTGGGCGAGGGGGCGGGTGCGGTGTGTTGTCGCAGGTCGGGTTGTGTCGGCCGGGTGGGCGGAACAGAGGGCGGGCCGGTGGATGGGAGGCGGGACCGGAGCGGCGGGCGGCGCGGTTTCGGGCTAGCGTCTCTGCCGTGACGCACCCCTTCCTCGACCGGGCCGAGCTTCGCACGCGGGTCCGGCAGGCACTCGACGACTTCCTGCGGCGCCGGCGGAGCAGGCTCGCGGAGATCGAGCTGGAGGCCCTGGCCCCGGTCGCCGACGCGATCGAGGCGTTCGTGCTGCAGGGCGGCAAACGGCTGCGGCCCGCGTTCGCGTACTGGGGATATCGCGGCGCCGGTGGGGTGGACGACGACGCGGTGGTGGCCGCGGTCGCCGCGCTGGAGCTGGTCCAGGCCAGTGCCCTGATCCACGACGACGTGATGGACGGGTCGGAGACGCGGCGCGGGGAGCCGGCCGTGCACCGCCGGTTCGCGAAGCTGCACGCCGAGCGGGGCTGGCACGGGGACGCGGACGGGTTCGGCACCGCGTCGGCGATCCTGCTCGGGGACCTGTGCCTCGTGTGGTCCGACGAGCTGCTGCACGCGAGCGGGCTCGATCCGCTGACGCTGGCCAGGGCGCGGCCGGTGTTCGACGAGATGCGGACCGAGGTGACCATCGGGCAGTATCTCGACGTGCAGACGCAGGCGACCGGGGACACGTCGACCGGGCGGGCGAGTCTGGTGGCGCGGTTCAAGTCGGCGAAGTACACGATCGAGAAGCCGCTGCTGCTCGGCGCCGCGATCGCCGGGGCGGCGCCGGAGCTGAGCAAGGCCTATGAGGGGTACGGGCTGCCGCTGGGCGAGGCGTTCCAGCTGCGCGACGACGTGCTCGGCGTGTTCGGCGACCCCGAGGTGACGGGCAAGCCGGCCGGTGACGACCTGCGCGAGGGCAAGCGCACCTATCTGGTCGCGGCGGCCCTGGAGAAGAGCGACCCCGCGGCGCTGTGGCGGCTCGGCGACCCGGACCTCGACGCCGAGGGGGTCGCCCAGTTGCGGGAGGTCATCGTCGGCAGCGGCGCCCTGGACCGGACGGAGCGCAGGATCGCCGACCTGACCGAGGAGGCGATGCACGCGCTCGACGGCGCCCAGATCACGGCGGAGGCGCGGGAGGTCCTGACGGGTCTGGCCCAGGCGGCGACGCAGCGGACAGTCTGACCCACAGCGACAGCGTCACCACGATCAGCGCGAAGCCGAACAGGAGATCCTCGACAGGGGCGTACACGAGCCGCAGCCCGAGAATGTCGGACGGGTTGTACAGGACCACGCCCCGGCCGGTGAGGATGCCGTTGGACAGCAGCTGGAAGCCGAAGATGATCGGGTAGGTGCACCAGAACACCTTCCCGAGCACGACCCGGCCGCGGATCGCGAAGACGTCGGCGAGGACGGCCACGACGACGCCCGTCACGGCGGCCGCCGTGTAGGTCATGGCCGCCGCCGGGCGGCGAGGCGCAGCAGCGTCTGGCGGGTCGCCTCGAAGCCGAGGATCGCGCAGACGGGCACGACGAGGAAGAACAGCACCTCTTCCAGCGGCAGGCCGCCGGGGAACACGACGCCGGTCATCTGGGCGGGGTCGAACGTCCAGTGCCCGGCGCGGATCGCCAGCAGGTCCCAGACCACGAACACGGCCGCGACCGGGGCGATGGTCAGGACGAGCCGCCGCACCTGCCGGAGCACGCCGACCTTGAGCAGCGGCTCCAGCCAGAGCGCGCCGAACAGGCAGCCGGCGAGCACCAGCAGATACGTCAGATGCCGGAGCAACTCAGAAGCCCAGGGCCTGCGCGCGGCGCTTGACCTCGGTCGCCCGGTTGCCGCGCAGCGCCTCGGCGGGGGTGCCCGGCAGGGTGTCGTCGGGCGTGTACAGCCACCGCAGGGCCTCATCGTCGTTGTACCCAGCGTCGTGCAACACCGTGAGGACGCCGGGCAGGTGCTTCACCACACCGTCGTCGCTGATGAAGTCGGCCGGCACGCGCAGCACACCGTCCTGGCGGACGGCGAGGAACTTGCGCTCCCGGACGAGCTGGTGCACCCGGTTCACCGGGATGCCGAGGCGTTCAGCGACGTCCGGCATGGTCAGCCACTCGGCGGGGCCCACAGGTTGTTCGGTCACAGGGAACACAGTGCCATGTCGCTGCTGCGACGGCTGACGGAGGGGAACGGCTGTGGGGCTCTGGCTCAAGGTCCACCGCGAGGTCACCGGCGCCTGGCGTTCCGCGTGCTACGACGTCTACCGCCAGGTGAGCCGGCGCAAGCTGGCGCAGCTGCTGACCGAGGAGACGACCGAGTTCGTGAGCCCGGCCCGGCACCGGGCCGAGCCGGGCCCCCGCCGGCCGCGCCGGGTCGCGGCGACCAGCGGGGTCGCGCTGCTCGTCGCCGGTGGGGCGGCCGGCACGTACCTCGCCGTCGCGGGCAGCCTGACCGCGCTGCGCATGCCGCCGCCACCAGCGCCGGTCGCCGCCGCGGCGGAGCCGGCGGCGGCCGCGCCGGACACCACGGGCACCTCGGGACCGGCGACCGTGCCGACCGCCGGCCGGCCGCAGGTCCGCCGGTCCGCGGCGCCGCCCGTCCTGGCGATGCCGGCCGTCCCGCCGCCCGCCGCGGTGCCCACCACGAACCGCCCGGAGAGCACACCGACGCCGTCGGCGAGCCCCAGCCCGACCGTTTCAGCCAGTCCGTCACCCTCCGCGTCCGGACCGTCGCCAACCCGTACGGCCTCAAAAACCCCGAAACGGGGACAAACAAACGATGGTGTGGCAGGACGCTGAGGAATCGGGTTCACCAGCCGTACACTCGCAGCCAATGGATACCACGGTCGCCGATCCTCTCCTCGGTGCGCTTGTAGACGGGCGCTACCGCGTTCGCACCCGTGTCGCCAAGGGCGGCATGGCGACGGTCTACACCGCGCTCGACGAGCGGCTCGAGCGCACCGTCGCCCTCAAGATCATTCACCCTGGTCAGTCGCACGATCCGCACTTCGTCAACCGGTTCACCGACGAGGCGAAGACGATCGCGCGGCTCACCCACCCGAATGTCGTCGCCGTGTACGACCAGGGCACGCACCACGGGCTGCCGTATCTGGTGATGGAGTTCGTGCGGGGCCGGACGCTGCGCGAGATGCTCGCCGAGCGCCGCCGCCTGCAGCCGCAGGAAGCCCTCGCGATCATGGAGCAGATGCTCGCCGCGATCGCCGCCGCGCACCGCGCCGGGCTCGTGCACCGCGACGTCAAGCCGGAGAACGTGCTCGTCGCGGAGGCCCCCGGCGACACGCACAACATCATCGACGGCGTGGTCAAGGTCGCCGACTTCGGGCTCGCCCGCGCGGTCGAGGCCAGCGCCGACGAGACCGGGTCGCACCTCATGGCCACGGTCGCCTACGTCGCCCCGGAGCTCGTCACCGACGGGCACGCCGACCCGCGCACCGACGTGTATTCCGCCGGCATCGTGCTGTTCGAGATGCTCACCGGCCGGGTGCCGTATGAGGCGGACCGGCCGGTCGAGGTCGCGTGGCAGCACGTCGACCGGGACGTGCCGTTCCCTTCGCGGTACACCCCGGGACTCCCGTCGGCCGTCGACGACCTGGTGATCAGGGCGACCCGGCGCGACCCCGGCGCCCGGCCGACCGACGCCGGCGCGATGCTCGCCGAGGTGCAGGCCGTCCGCGAGGACATCGGCGTGGAGCTCGCCACCCGCGCCCGCCCCCTGGCGCAGCCGACGGTGATCGTGCCGCAGATCGAGTCGGTGCCGCAGAACGTGTACCGCACCGGGTCGATGCAGGTCGAGCCGGCCCGGCCGTCGTGGGCGAAGCTGCCCAGCCCCGGGCCCGCGCAGCCGCCGGCCCGCCGGCGCAGGGCCCAGCCGGAGCCGGTCGGTCCCGCCGCGAAGCTCGCGGAGCTGCTCGCGCAGATCAACGCCAACCCGCGGACCCGCCTCGCGGTGATCGCGTCGATGCTGACGCTGGGCCTGCTGGTGGCCATCGGTGGGTATTGGATCGGCGTCGGCCGTTACACCGACGCGCCCGACCTGACCACGATGACCAGCGACATGGCCGGCCAGCAGGCGAAGGCCGCCGGGTTCAAGGTGAAGTTCGGCCCGCCGAAGTTCGACACGAAGATCGCCAAGGACAAGGTCCTCGCCCAGGACCCGGCCGCGCACGCGCGGATCCTCGACGGCGGCACGATCACGCTGACGCTGTCGCTCGGCCCCGAGATCCACAAGGTCCCGGACATCGCCGGCAAGGAGTACGACCTCGCCCTCGTCGACCTCCAGGCCACCGGCCTGCAGGCGAGCAAGGGCGAGAAGTACGACGACGCCGTCCCGGCCGGCTACGTCGTGGAGACCGACCCGAAGATCGGCACCGAGGTCAAGCCCGGCCAGACGATCAAGGTCTTCGTCAGCAAGGGCCCCAACCCGATCAAGGTCCCGCTCGTCATCGGCAAGAACGTCGAAGAGGCCAAGCAGGCCCTCACCAGGGTGAAGATCACCGTCGGCAAGATCGAGGCCGTCGACAGCGACAAGCCGAAGGACCAGGTCGTCTCGCAGAGCATCGGCGACGGCAACAGCGTCACCGACGGCATGGTCATCGACCTGCAGATCTCGAAGGGCCCGGCGCTCGTCACGCTGCCGGAGGTCCGCGGCATGCAGCTCGACCAGGCCCGGCAGACCCTGGAGGCGATGGGGCTCGGCGTCGACGTGCAGGGCTTCGGCACCGTCCGCCAGATGGACCCGGCACCCGGCACCCAGGTCCCGCCCGGCACGCGCGTCCGCCTGCTGGCGTACTTCTAGTGTTCGGCCCGACACCGGTGGGCGGGCACGCGCCCGCCGCCGGTGGCCTGGCCAAGGCGTCGCTGCGTTACGTCGAGCAGACGGACGCGACCGCCGTGCAGGTCTACGTGTCCAACCCGCGCGGCTGGGCCCTCACCGAAGGCGACCCGGGCCAGGACGCGGCGTTCCTCACCGGCTGCGACTCGCGCGGGGTCACCGCGTTCATCCACGCCGCGCTGCTGGTCAACCTCGGCTCCCCCACCGCGGCCACCGTCGAGCGGTCGGTCGCCACCCTGGAGCACGCCCTGCGCCGCGGCAAGGCGATCGGCGCGCGGGGCGTGGTGTTCCACGCCGGGTCGGCCGTCGACGCCGCCCACGCCGGCAAGGCCCTGGACGTGGTACGAGCCGTGCTCCGCCCCCTCCTCGACCGCGCCGCGCGGGACGGCTGGCCACCGCTGCTGGTGGAGCCGAGCGCCGGCGGCGGCCGCTCGCTGGCGTCCCGGGTCGAGCACCTGGAGGCGTACCTCGCCGCCGTCGACCACCACCCGCAGCTCGGCGTCTGCTTCGACACCTGCCACGCCTGGGCGGCCGGCCACGACCTCGCCGCCCCGGGCGGCATGACGTCGACCCTCGACGCGCTGGTCCGCGCCGTGGGCCCGGGCCGCCTGCGGCTGATCCACGCCAACGACTCGAAGGACACCTGCGGCTCGACCCGCGACCGCCACGAGTCCCTCGGCAAGGGCACCATCGGCGCGGCGGCGTTCACGGAGCTCGTCCGCCATCCCGCCGCCGCGGGCGTGCCGCTGATCGTGGAGACCCCGAGCGGCGACCTCTCCGCCGACCACGCCGCGGACATCGCCCTCCTCCGCGCCGCCTGGTCGGCCGCGGAAAGTGTCGCACCGGGGCGGTAGCGTCCCGGGTGGACGGGATCGGACGCGGGGTTTCGCCTCCCGCAGGCGGGGTGGGTGCTCGACTGGAGCTCGTGCGCCCCGCACCGGCAGCAGCCGGGCGGACCTTGAACCGGAGTGGGCTGAGCAGCGGGCCGCCGCCGGTCCGGTGACAGCCGCGCCGGGACCACCAGGCGCTGCGGCCGCACCGGGCAAACCTGTCGGGCGGAGCCGGCCGAGCCGACCGGCGCGACGGATCACCGCCGGTGGGCGCGGAAGCGTCAGGTCAGGAGTTTGGTGAGGACGGCGGCGGCGGTGGTGACGGCGTCGTCGGTGAGGTCGAGGTGGGTGGTCAGGCGGACCGTGCGCGGGCCGAACGGGGAGACCATGACGCCCTGGTCGCGGGCGGCGGCGGTCAGCTGGGCCGCGTCGAGCGGGGCGTCGCGCAGGTCCAGCATGACGAGGTTGGTCTCGACGCGGGACGGGTCGGCGACGCCGGTCGGGGCGAGGGCCGAGGCCAGGTGGCGGGCCTTGGCGTGGTCGTCGGCGAGGCGGTCGATGTGGTGCCGCAGGGCGTAGAGGCCGGCGGCGGCCAGGATGCCGGCCTGGCGCATGCCGCCGCCGAGGCGTTTGCGGATGAGGCGGGCCTCGGCGATGCGGGCCGCGGAGCCGATGACCAGGGAGCCGACGGGCGCGCCGAGGCCTTTGGACAGGCAGACGGACATGGTGTCGAAGAGCCGGCCGTATTCGAGCAGGGGGACGCCGGTGGCGACGTGGGCGTGCCAGATGCGGGCGCCGTCGCAGTGCAGGAGCAGGCCGTTGTCGTCGCAGACGGTGCGCAGCGCCTGCAGGGAGGACAGCGGGATGACGGTGCCACCGCCGCGGTTGTGGGTCTGCTCGACGGCGATCGCCCTGGTCGGCACGACGTAGCCGCCCGCCGGGCGGATCATGCCGGCGATGACCGAGACGTCCAGGGCGCCGCCGGCGGCGGGCCAGGTGCGGGTGGAGACGCCGCCGTAGGCCGCGGCCGCGCCCATCTCGTAGGTGACGACATGGGCGTCGGCGTCGCAGAGGAGCTCCTCGGCGCGCGGGACGACGAGCTGCACGGCGATCTGGTTGGCCATGCAGCCCGACGGCGTGAAGAGGGCGGCCTCGTGGCCGAACAGCGCGGCCGCGTAGGACTGCAGCTCGTGCAGCGTCGGGTCCTCGTCGAACACGTCGTCACCGACCGGCGCCTCGGCCATGGCGGTGCGCATGGCGGGCGTCGGCCGGGTGACGGTGTCCGAGCGGAGATCGGCGACGATCTCAGCCACGCAGCATCTCCGCGACGAGGAACGCCAGCTCCAGGGACTGCTGCGTGTTGAGGCGCGGGTCGCAGGCGGTCTCGTAGCGGCCGGGGAGGTCCTCGTCGACGATCGCCTGGGCGCCGCCGAGGCACTCGGTGACGTCCTCGCCGGTGAGCTCGACGTGCAGGCCGCCCGGGTGGGTCTCCAGCTCGCGGTGGACCTCGAAGTAGCCGAGGACCTCGTCGACGATCCGGTCGAAGTGCCGGGTCTTGTAGCCGTTGGAGGACTCGTGCGTGTTGCCGTGCATCGGGTCGCACTGCCAGACGACGCGGCAGCCGGCGGCGGTGACCTTCTCCACGATCGGCGGGAGCGCGTCGCGGACCTTGTTGCTGCCCATGCGGGCGACGAACGTGAGCCGGCCCGGGATGTTGTCGGGGTTGAGCTTCTCGAAGAGCTCGAGGGCCTGCTCGGGGGCGGTGGTGGGGCCGAGCTTGACGCCGATCGGGTTGGCGATGCGCGACATGAAGTCGACGTGGGCGCCGTCGATCTGCCGGGTGCGCTCACCGATCCACAGGAAGTGCCCGGACAGCCCATACGGCCGGCCACCGGCGATGCGGGCGAGGGGCCGCTCGTATTCCAGGGCGAGGGCCTCGTGGGAGCAGTACAGCGTGACGGTGCGCAGCGCCTCGTCGTCGGTGACCCCGCACGCCTGCATGAAGCGCAGCGCCCGGTCGATCTCGCGGGCGATCGCCTCGTAGCGCTGGCCGGCGGGCGACGTGACGACGAAGCCCTTGTTCCAGTCGTGGACGGCGTGCAGGTCGCCCAGGCCGCCGCCGAGGTAGGCGCGCAGCATGTTCATGGCGCTGGACGAGTTGGCGTAGGCCCGGACCATCCGCTGCGGGTCCGCGATGCGCGCCTGGGGGTCCTGGTCCAACGAGTTGATCATGTCGCCGCGGTACGCCGGGAGGCCCAGCGAGTCGAGGGCGGCGGAGCGGGGCTTGGTGAACTGGCCGGCCACGCGGCCGAGCTTGATGACGGGCAGGGACGCGCCGTAGGTGAGCACGACGGCCATCTGCAGCAGGGTGCGCGCGTTGGCCAGGACGTGCGCCTCGGTGTTGTCGGCGAACGTCTCGGCGCAGTCGCCACCCTGCAGCATGAACGCCTTGCCGTCGGCGACGAGGGCGAGCCGCTCGCGGAGCTGGTCGACCTCGTAGGGCGCGACGATCGGCGGCACCGACGACAGCAGCTGCCCGACCTCGTCGACGGCCTGCTGGTCGGGCCACGGCGGGGTCTGCGCCCGGGGCAGGGTGCGCCAGTGGTCGAGCCCGAACTCCTCGTCGTCCTTGGAGTCACCGGCGACGGCGACGCGTGAGATCTCGGGACCGGGGTATGTGAAGTGGTGCCACTCCTGCCGCATACCTGGAAGGGTACCGACCCCGGGCCCCGGCGGGCCTGCCGCCGTCCCGCCGGTCCCGGAAACTAGGAATGCGCTGGCATCGCAACCAGCGGTCACATATTGATCATGTGTCCTGCCAGGCCGTGAATGGCTTCCTTCACCGCCTCGCCGAGGGTCGGGTGGGCGTGGACGTTGCGGGCGACCTCGTGCACGGTGAGGTCCCACTGCTGGGCCAGGGTCAGCTCGGGCAGCAGCTCGGTGACCTCGGGACCGATCAGGTGGGCACCGAGCAGTTCGCCGTACTTCCCGTCGCTGATGATCTTCACGAAGCCGGTGGCGTCGCCGAGGCCGTGTGCCTTGCCGTTCGCCGTGTACGGGAACTTGACGACCTTCACGTCGAAGCCCTGCTCGCGGGCCTGCGCCTCGGTCCAGCCGAAGCTGGCGACCTGCGGCTGGCAGTACGTGGCGCGCGGGATCATCACGTAGTCCAGCTCCATCGTCTCGGCGCCGGCGATGGTCTCCGCGGCGATGATCCCCATCGACTCGGCGGCGTGCGCGAGCATCAGCTTCGCGGTGACGTCGCCGATCGCGAAGATGTGCGGCACGTTGGTGCGCAGCCGGCCGTCGACGGCGATCGCGCCCCGCTCGGTGAGCGCCACCCCGGTCTTCTCCAGGCCGTAGCCCTCCACCCGGGGCTGGAAGCCGATCGCCTGCAGGAGCTTGTCCGCCTCCAGGACCTTCGACCCGCCGCCGGAGGACACGGAGACCCGCACGCCGTCCGGGGTCTCCTCGACCGATTCGACGCGGGTCGAGGTGAGCACCTGGATGCCGAGCCGCTTGTACCGCTTCGCCAGCTCGGCGGACACCTCGGCGTCCTCGAGGGGGACCATCCGGTCGAGGAACTCGACGATCGTGACCTTGACGCCGTAGTTGTGCAGGACGTAGGCGAACTCGACCCCGATCGCGCCGGCACCGGCGATGATGATCGACGACGGCAGCTCCTCGGTGAGGATCTGCTCCTCGTACGTCACGACCCTGGACGACAGCGAGGTGCCGGGCAGCAGCCGGGTGGTGGCACCGGTGGCGATGATGCAGTTGGCGAACGTGACCGTCTCGTCGCCGACCTGCAGCGTGTGGTCGTCCAGGAAGACGCCGCGGCCGTGGTACTGACGGATCTCGTTCTTCTTCATGAGGTAGTGCACGCCCTTGACCCGGCCGTCGGCCACCTTCCGGCTGCGCTGGAACGCGGCGCCGTAGTCGAAGGTCACCGATCCCTGGATGCCGAACGTCTTCGCCTCGGCGGTGAAGATGTGCGCCAGCTCGGCGTTGCGCAGCAGGGCCTTCGACGGGATGCAGCCGACGTTGAGGCAGACGCCGCCCCAGTAGCGGTCCTCGACGATCGCGGTGCGCAGGCCGAGCTGCGCGGCCCGCACGGCGGCCGTGTAACCGCCGGGGCCCGCGCCGAGGACGACGACATCGAAATTGGTCTGTTGACTCATCACAGCCAGTCCTTGCGTTTGAAGGTGACGTACAGCCCCACGGACAGCACCACGATCAGCACGGCGGAGGTCACGAACCCCGTGCGGTGCTCGAAACCCGGAAACGGCAGATTCTGCCCGTAGTAACCCGTAACAGCGGTGGGAACCGCGATGATGGCCGCCCAGCTGGTGACCTTCTTCATGATGTTGTTCATCCGGTTGCCCTGCACCGCGAGGTTCGACTCGAGAATCGTGGCGACGAAGTCGCGCAGGCTCTCCGTCCACTCCGTGACCCGCAGCACGTGGTCGTACAGGTCCTGGTAGTACGGGGCGGTCTCCTCGTCCGCGACCTTGGCCCGGATCAGGCCGTTGACCACCTCGCGCATCGGCAGCACGATCTTGCGCAGGTGGCTCAGGCTGCGGCGGAGCCGGAAGCTGCGCTGCTGCACCGCCCGGACCGCCATGGGGGTCTCCTCGAACAGCTGGTCCTCGAGGGCCTCCAGGGCGTCGTCGAGCTCCTGCACCGCGTCGAAGTGCCCGTCGACGATGACGTCGAGCAGCCCGTGCACCAGGTACGCGACGCCGTGCGGCGCCAGCTCGGCGGTGTCGTCCCAGCGTTTGACGACGGCGTCCATGCCGAACCCGCCGTCGTGCACGGTGATCAGCGCGCGGGACGTGATGAACGCCGCGACCGGGTGCACGGCGAGCGCGCCGGCGTCGCTGTCGAACCCGGCCTGGTACGCGCTGAGGAACAGGTGCTCCCGGTAGTGCCCGAGCTTCGGCCGCTCCCGGGGCGACGACGCGTCCTCGATCGCCAGCCGGTGCAGCCCGAACTCCTCCTGCACCTGCTCGTACTGCTGCGGCGTCGGCGACTCGAGATCCAGCCACACGATTGTGTCAGCGGCCCGCAGGTGCTCCGAGATATCGTCGAGCGGGAAGTCCTCGGCCACCAGGTCACCGTTGCGGTAGAGCCGCGTGCGCGCCATGCGCCTCATCCAACCAGAAGGAGGCAGGCGTGGCAGCGTTCGGCGAGGCGACGCAGGTCCGGCCGGCCGGCGACGGCTTCGAGGCCGAGCTCGATCCACTGTGGACCGTCGGCGGGAAGCCCAACGGCGGCTATCTCCTGGCGATCCTCGCCAGGGCGGCGGTCGAGGCGGCCGGCACGCACCCGGATCCGCTGTCGGCGAGCGCGGTCTACCTGTCCCCGCCGGACCCCGGGCCGGTCTCGGTCGCCGTCGAGGTGTTGCGCACGGGCCGGTCGGCGAGCCAGGTGCGGACGCGGATGAGCCAGAAGGACCGCACGTGCGTCGAGGCGCTGTTCACGCTCGGCGACCTCGCGGCGGCGGGCGAGCCGCGCTGGGTCGACACCGCCGCCCCGCCGGTCGCCGCCGAGCGGGACCTGCTGCCGACGCCGTCGGTGGCGCCCGGCACGGACCTGCGGATCGACATGCTGGACCAGTTCGAGCAACGCATCGACTGGCAGGCGATCGGTGAGCACCCCGGTGAGCTGCGCGGCTGGCTGCGGCTGCCGGACGGCGCCGGCTGGGACCCGGTGTCGCTGCTGTTCGCCGCCGACGCGTTCCCGCCGGCCACGTTCACCCTCGGCAGCAACGGCTGGACGCCGACCCTGGAGCTCACCGTGTACGTCCGGGCGCTGCCCTCCCCCGGTCCGCTGCGGGTACGCCAGCGGGCGCGGCTGCTGACGGAGCACCTCGTGGACCAGGTGTGCGAGATCTGGGACTCGCAGGACCGGGTCGTCGCCCAGGCCACCCAGCTCGCGGCGTACCGGATGGCCCCGCCATGAAGTCGGGGGGGGGGGGGGGGGGGGGGGGGGGGGGGGGGGGGGGGGGGGGGGGGGGGGGGATTTGATCTTCTTTTTCCCCTTTTTTTTTTTTT
>NZ_JBVJIJ010000011.1:32994-86951 GCF_055586325.1 Dactylosporangium sp. NPDC051087
TCACTGCGCCCCCCCCCCCGCCCCCCCCCCCCCCCCCCCCCCCGCCCCCCCCCCCCCCCCCCCCCCCCCCCCCCCCCCCCCGCGACTGTGGGAGAGGAGGTTACCGCTTGACCCGTTTTCTCACGCTCTTGCTGGTGCTCCGCCAGGCGTTGACGGCCCGCTGACGCGGCGTCGGCTTCCGGCGGCTCCGCACGACCGTGACCACCGCGACGATCACGGTGGCGACCCCGGCCGCGGCGGCGGTCACCAGCGGGACGGGCCGACGACGTGCCACGTCCTTGCCCTGCTCGGCCAGTTCGGCCGCGCGCTGCTTGGTCTTGGCGGTCATCGTGCCGACCTTGTCGCCAAGGTCCTCGCGGGTGTCGGTGGCCGTTTCCGTCGCCAGGCCGCCGATCCTGCTCCCGTTCGCATGTGTGACGCTCATCGCTGCCCCTTTCTCTCTGAGCGTCAGGTTGCCCATCCACGGGCCTGCTCAATCACCGCAATGTTGTGACGATCAACGCATGGTCGGACGTCACTGCGGTGCCGACGCTGACATCGGCGCAGGTGAGGCCGCTGACCAGGACGTGGTCGATCTCCTTGACGGGCACGTCGGCGGGGAACGTGCGGACCGGGCGGAACGCCGCGAACCCGTCGGCGTACCCGGCGGCGGCGAACGCCCGCATCGACGCGTCACCCGGCTCGATGTTGAGGTCACCGGCGATGAACGTCGGCCGGCCCGCGCCGAACCGGGTCGCGAACGCCGCGATCTCCCCCACCTGCACCAGCGGCTCGGCGTCCGGCGGCGGCTGGATGTGCGTGGACACGACCGCGATCTCCCGCCCGCCGAACCGCACGACGACACCCAGGGCCTGGGCGCCGGTCGGCGCGCCGACGGCGGACAGCGCGACCGTCTCGACCGCGCCGACGGGCAGGTTCGTCAGCACCGCGTCGCCCCAGACGGCGTCGGCGGCGGGCGCGAACCAGGACCGCATCCCGAGCTCGGCGGCGAGGACCCGCAGGTCGTCGTGGCCGCCGTTGAGCAGCCAGGCCCGGTCCACCTCGGACAGGACCACGACGTCGGGGTCGGCCGCCGCGATCGCGCGGGCCGCGGCGCGCGGCTGGTAGGTGCCGTCGAGCCCGAAGCCCATGCGGATGTTGTACGCCACGACGCGCAGCCCCCGGCCGGGTGCGTCGTGCGCCGCGACCGCCGGGGTGCCGGTGACCCCGAGCAGCGGCACCAGGAGGCAGGCGGCGAGGGCCGCGAGCCCGGACCGCCGGGTCAGCCCGGCGGCGGGCGCGCCGGTGCCGGACCGCAGCAGGATCCAGGCCGGCGCGACCGCGACCGCGACCGGCACCCACAGGTTGGGGTAGCCGAGGTCGTAGGCCGAGTAGTAGGCGACGGCGGCGACCGCGAACACGACCATCCCGGCGACGGCGGCGTACCCCGACCGCGCGCCCCGACCGGCGTCGGCCTCCGGCTGGGCGTCGGCGTCCGCGGCACGGAAGGCCCGGCCGAGGGGGACGCAGCCGAACAGCATCGCGCCGAACAGCGCGGCGGATCCGCTCATGCCGAACCCGGCGGCCGCCACGACCAGCAGCAGTGCCGCGACGACCCGGTCGGGGCGGCCGGCGAGCCGGGCGGTGGCGCCGGCGAGGAACCCGGCGACGGCCAGGCCGAGCAGCAGCTCCGGGACCGCGACCGGGGCGGTCGACGCGACGGGCTCGAAGCGGTAGGACAGCGCGACGGTCGCGACCGCCGGGGACAGGACGAACATGCCCGCGAGCAGCATCGCCGGGCCGGTCAGGAACCAGGCCGCCGCTGAGGTCCGTCCGGGTGCCGTGCGGCGCTGGTACATCAGCAGCAGCAGACACTCGACCGCGACGAGCGGCGCGGCCCACCACCACGACTGCCAGGTCAGGTCGACGGTGCGCAACGCGGCGTGCTGCAGCGCCGCCGCGGCGAGGCCGAGCGGGACGCCGGTGCCCGCCGGGCCACCGCGGACGGCCGTCGCCGCGAGCCACGACAGACCGGCGAACAGACCGAGGGAGGCGACGTAGAGCTGCGGCTGTCCACCGTGGACGAACAGCAGCGCGAAGCGGGCGGCGGCGAGCCCGGCGGCACCGGCGAGCGCGACCTTCCCCGCGTCCCAGCGGGCGGCGAGGGGCACGACCGCGAACGGGACGACGAACCACAGCAGCGCGAAGGCGCCCATGAGCTCGGCCGGCGTCGAGGCGGCCTGCCCGAAGATCGTGATGATCGACGGGAGCCAGACCCGGAGCAGGTCGACCAGCAGCAGGATCCCCACGGCGAGCGCGGGGATCCGGGGGTCAGTCCTCGCGAACGACAACCTGGACGGCGGCGTCATCGTCGAGACGATAGCCGACGCCGCGCACGGTGGCGATGATCCGTGCCGCCTCGCCGAGCTTGACCCGCAGGCGCCGCACGTGGACGTCGACGGTCCGCTCGGTGCCGACCATGTCGTAGCCCCAGACCTGGCGCAGCAGCTGCGCCCGGCTGAACACGCGGCGCGGGTGCTCGCACAGGAACAGGAACAGGTCGTATTCCCGGCGGGTCAGCGGCACGGGCGCGCCGTCGCGCAGGACGAGCCGGGATCCGGTGCACAGATACAGCGACGGGGCGTCCGGGGCGGCCGCGCCGATGCGCTTGACCCGGGTGGCCTCGGCCGCCGCGCCGGTGCCGGTGTCGGTGGTCTCGACCAGGCGCAGGTTGCGCCCGGTGTGCTGGGACGGCCCGTGCTGCAGCGTGTGCGCCGGTGCGGTCGCGCGCTGCAGGGGTGCCGGGGTCTGCGGGCCGCGCTGGATCGCCGGCTGCAGCGCCGGCTGGATCTGCTGCTTGGCCTGGCTGGCGGCGAGCGCCTCAAGGTCGCTGATCAGGCGGGACGCCTCCGGTGGGAGCTCGTCACCGTTGAGGGTGATGTGCACGGTGATGGTGACCACCGATGGCGCAGCCTCGGGAGCGCCGACGACCGAAACGGCCATTTTCATTTCCTCTCGAAAAGCCTTTGCAATGACGCCGAATCAACGAACTGTCGCTCGACAAAGGCCGTCGAAATGGTGTGCACGTCGCGAGACCCACGCCGGGTCAACGTGTACCTCATGGCACATGGGACCGACCTTACCAGCATCGTCACGCCCTGCGACAGAGCTGTAACCTGCCGCACAGAATTGATCGATGACAATTTGTCTGATGTTTTCGGCCGACATTCACCGGCCATTCACGACACGTCTACGAGTCCAGCTTTGTCACCGTACGGCAACGGGTCAATCTCTTCCCGCATGATGAGACGAAGTGGGTCTTGATGGGCGGTCGACCCATGCCGAGGTGCGCACATGTTGCCGACAAATCCTATCCACTAGATAGAATCTTGCCGTCCACCATATGGGATCGACGCGCGCAACTCGCCGGTGCTGACAATACTCGCACCGAGCTCGCGCACCCGTTCGCGGAGCTCCCGGTCGGATGTGACCACGACAACCGGCCGGCGGCCGGCATTGTCCGCGACGAGCGCGACGATGTGGTCGTCACCGGACCGCGGGGCGTCCTCGACGTGCACCCCCGCGACCGGCGGCACGCCCCGGGCGGCGCCCTCCACCACCAGGGTGACCGCACCGAGCAGCTGGACGGGCAGCGTCGCGGGATCCCTGGCGGCGAGCGCGTCCCGCAGCCGGGTCGCGGCCCCGCGCCGGTCCCGCCACCAGCCGTCGGGCACGGATCCGACGACGTTCGCGCCGTCGACCACGACCAGCGGCTCCACATCACCACGCATGTGAGCAGTCTTACCCCGTCGATGGCCCGAACATCTCAGCAGCACCCGCACCGCGCCGATGTCGAGCACCGGAGGCGCTTGTGATCCAGCCACAGAAACAGCAGCAGGAACAGATCCGCGAGACGGCCGGCGTCACCCTGCGCGCCATTGTGCGATATGTGCGCGCCCGGGGTGGCGACGGCGCGGTCGCACACATGCTCAACCTCGCCGGCGAACACGAGCCGGCCGAGGCGTACGACGACCCCCGCCGCTGGTGGTCCTTCGAGACGAAGATCAACGTGTTCGCGGCCGCCGCGCAGACGCTCGGCGACGAGTCCGTCGGGCTGCACGTCGGGCAGAGCATCCTGTCGTACTCCGTGAACACGCCGCTGCGGCTCGGCCTGCTGCTGCTCGGCGGCCCCACCCAGCTGATCCGGCTCATCGCGACCACCAGCGCCAAGTTCAACGCGTCCGCCGACATGTCCACGCTGTCCACCGGGCACGGGACGGCGCGGGTGCAGTACCGGCTGCGCGCGGGCTACCGGCCGAGCCGCTTCGACTGCGACTACACCCGCGGGCTGCTGACCCAGCTGCCCGCGCTCTTCGGGCTGCCGGCCGCCACCGTCACCCACGACGTCTGCCAGGTCCAGGGCGCCGAGGCGTGCGTCTACACCGTCCGCTGGCGGCAGCGGCGGCTGCTGTCGTGGCTGTGGCCGGGCCGCCGCCGGGCCGCCGGCGACAGCTCCGACGACATCCTCGCCGGGCGGATGGAGCTGCTGCAGCGCACCGTCGCCGAGCTCGTCGCCGCCGAGCAGCCCGAGCGGGCCCTCGCCGTCGTCGCCGACCGGGCCGGGTACGCGGTCAACGCCCAGGCCTTCCTGCTCGTCGCCTCCCCGGCGCCGGACCTGCCCCGGCAGGTGCACGGCTACGGGCTCACCGACGCGGAGATCGCGGTGCTCACCGACGCGCCGCCGACCAGCTTCGCCGGCACGCTCGTCGCCGACATCGCCTCACCCAACCGGTACTACGGCTACCTCGTCGCCTTCTGCGAGGACTTCTTCGACGCCGAACGGCGGATGCTCGACGCCTACGCGAACCTCGCCGCCGTCACGCTCGACGCGCTGTCGGCCCTCGAAACCGCCGCGGAACGGCAGCGGACCGCGGAGAGCCTGCTCGCACTGGCCCGCAAGCTGACCGTGGCCCGGACCGCGACCGAGGTGGCCGAGGTGACCGCCGAGGCCGTGCGGTCCGTCATGGGTGCGGACTCGGCGACGGTACTGCTGCACCAGCAGGGCAAGCTGCGCATGGTCGCCAACTCGGGAGCCAGCGACAGCCGGCTGCGCAAGGCGCAGAACCTCACGGTCTCCCCGCAGGACACCGACCTCTTCGCCCGCTTCCGCGCCAACTCCGGCCAGCCGCGCGTGTACGACCGCACCACCGAGGAACCGTTCATCCGCGCGATGCTCGACAGCTTCGGCCACGACATGATGATCATCGTGGACATCGCGCTGCCGGACCACCCGTTCGGCATCCTCGTCGCCGCGTACGACACCCCGCAGGGCACCGCCCGCGCCCGCGAGATCACCAACCGGATGACCGGCGTCGCCGACCAGGCCGCGACCGTCCTGCGCACCTGCGAACTGCTCGAGGAGACGTGGCGCCTGGCCCACGTCGACGCGCTCACCGGCCTGGCCAACCGCCGGGCCTTCATGGCCGCGCTCGACACCGCCCTGGCCGCCGGCGACGGCGCCGTGCTGTTCATCGACCTCGACGGCTTCAAGACCGTCAACGACACCCTCGGCCACGCCGCCGGCGACGAACTGCTCACCGCCGTCGCCGGCCGCCTCGGCGGCTGCATCCGCACCGGCGACCTCGTGGCCCGCCTCGGCGGCGACGAGTTCGTCGTCCTCACGCACGGCGCCCTGGGCGCGGGCGGCGTACCGGACCTGGCGGAACGGATCAGGGTCGCGTTCACGGAGCCGATCGCGGTCCGCGGCGACACGACGATCGCCGCCCGCGCCAGCGTCGGCGGCACCTGCTTCACCACCTGCGAAGAACCCCAGCACGTCCTCCACCGCGCCGACACCGCGATGTACGAAGCCAAGCGCACTGTTTCTCGTCTGAGCTTCGCTTAACTAACCTCCCCACGCTTCGCGCGGGGCCCGCCGGGGGGATTCTCACCCCCGGAGCCCCCCAATGCGCCGCTCCGCGACGCACTGCCAGCGCGCAGAGCGCGGCAGCTTCCTACGCATCCGCGTGCCATCCCCGGTGCCTCCCGCCGCGCCTTTTCCATGATCCGGAAGACTTATGGTCGCCAGAGCGACGAAATCTCTACCGGATCATGGGTAAGGCCGGCCGGCCGCCGACTGGGCTGGACTGGGCTGGCTGGTTTCCATGATCCGGAAGACCTTGTGCACCCCTGGCTACGCAAAGTCTTCCGGATCATGGCGGAGGGAGGGGGTGGCGGGGGTCAGGGGGTTAGGTGGGCGAGCATGGCCTGGTTGGCTTCCCAGCCGTCGGGGAAGCGGACCGGGACGTTGAGGTGGACCGGTTCGGCGGAAGGGTGGGTGTCGAGGAGCTCGGCGATGCCGGCCCTGGCGACCACGATGCACGCGTGCCGGTGCCGGGAGGCCAGGACGCACAGGCGGCCCGCCTCCAGGTGGAAGGCGCTGGCGTCGCGGCGGCCGGACAGGGGGTGGAGGATGACGGTGACGTCGTACTCGCGGCCCTGCAGGCGGTTCGCCGTGTCGACCGTGACGTCGCCGGCGGCGGTGCCGGCCAGGGCCTGGCGGATGGCGGCGACCTGGTCGCGGTGGGCGGCGCCGACGGCGATCCGGTCGACGGTGACCGGGCTGCCGGACGGGGCGTGCTCGGAGTAGGCGACCGGACCGCGCTGCAGCAGCCTGGTCACCAGGGCGGCGATCGCCGCCACCGCCTCGCGGTCGGTGCGCACCGTGTGCCGGGCGGGGAGCTCGTGCAGCGCCCAGCCGGTGCGGCGGGCCGTCTCCAGGGTCGCGTCGAGGCCCGTTTCGTGGCGGGGGCCGCCGCCGAGCGCGCGGGCGGAGAACTCCAGGCGGCGGTCGTCGGGTTTGGTGCCCGCCTCGAAGGGGGTGAAGGGGTAGAACGCCGAGGACACCACCGACGCGGCCGACGGGGGCAGGCGCCACGACACGGGCAGGCGGTGGACGGGCAGGTCGGGGTTGTGCCGCAGGAGGACGGCGACGGCGCTCTGCATCGGGTCCCAGGACAGGCCCGCCCAGCGTTCCACGGCGACGACGGAGAAGGGGTCGAGCTGGCCGGGGTCGCCGACGAAGAGGGCGCGGGAGAAGCGGCCCGCGACGCGCAGCAGCATGTCGGAGCGCATCTGGTACGCCTCGTCGACGATCGCGCGTTCCCAGCTGCCGTCGGTGACGGTGGCCCACTTGGCGGCGGTGCCGATGGTGACGGCGCTGGCGTTCATGTCGCTGACGGCGCCGCTGACGGTGACGGTGCCGTGCTTGATGACACGCTGGGCCGGCACGTAGGTCGACGCGGACAGCCTGCCGATGGCGAGGGTCGGCGCGGCCGTGGCCAGCCGGTCGATGAGGTCGTCGACCTGCTCGTTGGTCTGGGCGACCACCATCAACCGTTCCCCGGCCTCGGCGAGTGTACGAGCGGCGCGCACGACCAGCGTGGACTTCCCGGCCCCGGGCGGGGAGTCGACGACGACGCCCCGTCCGGCGGCGGACCCGAAGTCCTCGAGGATCTTCTCGATGACGGTCATGCGTCCTCACTCCGTTCCGGGCGCCTGACCACAGCCTGACTCCCTGATGACCGGCCCGAGCCGCTCCGCTGGCCGGTCATGCGTCCTCACTCCGTTCCGGGCGCATGACCCATTGCTGACCCCATGATGACCGGCCCGAGCCGCTCCGCTGGCCGGTCATGCGTCCTCACTCCGTTCCGGGCGCCTGACCACAGCCTGACTCCCTGATGACCGGCCCGAGCCGCTCCGCTGGCCGGTCATGACCAGTCCTCCACGGCGTCGTTCTCGCCGCCGCCGTACTCGACGACCGGGGGCGGGCCGCCGTGCGTCCACGGCGTGTCGTCCCGGCTCGGGAAGCGGCCCGGCGGCTGGTAGGCGTCGGTGACGGGGCCGTACGTGACGCGCTCCCCCACCTCCGGGACGGTGCCCGGCGCGGGTTGTTTCGTCGAGCGGCCCATGCCCTTGGACAGTTCCAGGACGACGTCGACGCTGGACACCGACACGACCGTGGCCTGCTGGGCGAGGCGCGCCGGGGACACGAGACCCGCGCCGGGTTCGAGGCGCACCGGGTCGTCCGTCTGCACCGTGATGTGCGGGCGCAGCGCCGCCTTCTTGCCGGAGGTGTCGACCCGGTTCGGGGACGCGGCGACGACCGTGCCGGTGAACGCCTCCCCCGACAGCCGGAACTCGGCCATGACCAGGGGGTCGTCGAGGGCCCGCTGGGCGTCGAAGCGGGCCTGCTCGCGCTCCAGCCGGTCGAGGCGGCCGGCGGCGGCGACCGCGCTGTCCCGCCTCGGCTGCGGCAGCGCGGTCCCGTCGGCGAGGGCCATGTGGTACATCGTGAACACGTCGCGATCCATGGTCCAGCGGGTCTCCACGGAGGCCCCGGCGGGGCGCCCGCGCAGGAGCCGGACGGCCTGCCAGGTGAGGTCCCAGGTGGGCCGCATCTGGTCGGCGACGGCGGCGCTGAGCGCGGCGAGGGCCCGCTCCCGGGCGAAGTCGTCGGTGTCGGAGCGGGCGACCGCCGCGAGGGCCGGGGCGAGGATCTCGTTGTCGAACGTCGGGTCGGTGCTCGGCCCGGCCGGCGGGGAGCGCAGCGGGTCCTCGGCGAGCGCGGCGGCGGCGGCCCCGTCGAGGCCGCCCGGCGGGTCGATCCAGCCGAGCAGCGCGGCGAGGTTGGCGTCCTCCAGGCCGCTCTGGCCGGTGGCCCAGTGGTTGCCGAGGACCTCCGTCATGGCGAGGAGCATCGCGGAGCCGGGGTGGTCGGCGCGTTCCCGCAGGAACGTGAACCACTGGCCGAGGATCGGCACGGTGCGGTGCACCGGGTACGGCCCGAACGGCCGGCGGAACCGGGTGGACCGGCCGAGCAGCCGCACGAACTCGATCCCGCCCCGGTTGGGCACGATGACCTGCGGCGCCTCGGCGTAACGCAGCTTGGTGCCGGACGCGCCGGAGTCGACGGCGCGGGCGCAACCGTCCACGTAGGACAGCACGACCCGGGCGAGCTCGGCGACGAAGTCGAAGCGCTGGGTGCGGTCGCGCGGGTTGGCCACGACGAGCAGCCGCGGCTGCGCCGGGTCGGTGCCGACGATCGCGGCGAGGGGCGCGGCGGCCTCACCGGCGAGGCTCAGCGGCACCAGCACCAGGGGGTGCTCGGCGATGTGGGTGTGCCGCACGGTCGTCAGCGGCTGCGCGCGGCCGGACTCGACCGCCTCGGCCCGCGCCAGCGCGGTGAGGATGCTCACGGAGCCGACTCGCTTCGCTCCCCGGCACCGCGAGGCACCGCGCACTGCACCATGGCTCGCTCGCTCCGCTCCCTCACGTCCGCGACCCGCTTTCGCTCCCCGGCACCGTGAGGCACCGCGCGCTGCACCATGGCTCGCTCGCTCAGCTCCGTCACGGTTCAGCCGATGCCGTCGAGGCACTCGGTGCGCAGCTTGTGCGCGAAACGCAGCAGGCCCGCGATCTCCTCCTGGCCGGCGCCCGGCGTCAGCGTCCCCCGGGCCAGGCCGAGGACGGTGCCGATGCTCTCCACGCCGCCGAGGTCGTCGCGGACCGAACGGCCCAGCGCGGACGTCGAACCGGCCGCCTCGTCGCGGCAGAAGAACGCCATCTCGCACGTGCCGAGGCAGTCCGGGCTGTACCGGGCGTCGATCGTGCTGACCGCCTTGCGCAGCTCGTCGGCGGGGCGGGTCGGCTGCTGGTCGGTGTCGTAGGCGAGGTCGAAGGACAGCGCGGCGGGCAGCGCGTCGAGGATCGCCTCCAGGCGGGTGAGCCGGGACAGCTGCCGGCGCAGGACCGTCAGCTGCTTGCGCACGTCGACGAGGGTGGCGGTGGGCCGGTTGGCGAAGTTCTCCGGGCACACGAGCACCACGTTGTGCGACACCGTCTCCGGCGGGTGGCCGAGCTCGGCGAGCAGCTCGCGCATGGCCATGACGTACACCGCGGACTGGGTGGCGGCCGCCGCGGTCTTGCCCGGGTCGGCCTGCCCGTCGATGACCGCGAACGACTTGATCTCCACCACGTGGAACTTGCCGCCGGCCCGGAAGGCGATGAGGTCCGGCTCCAGGTACGCGTAGTACCCGGCGATCTCCAGGCGCAGCATCGGGTGGTCGAACAGCGTCCCGGCGTCGTCACGGTCCGACGCGGCGCGGGCCAGCAGCGCCTTCGTGCGGGCGTAGCGGACCTCGCGGCTGGCGTTGCCGCCGACGTTGGACAGGTCGTCGTAGGCCACCTCGGGGATCGCCAGGCCGAGCCGCTCGCGCAGCAGCTGCAGCAGCTCGGCGGCGCCGTCGGCCTTGACCTGCGCCTCGAACGCGTTGCCGCGGGCGATCGCGAACCTGGACTGGCCGAAGCCGGCGGGGAAGCCGAGCTGCCCGGCGACGGCGCCCTTGTTGACCCCGGCGGCGTCCATCAGTCCCCGGCGGCCGCACCCCGGGTTGCTGGTGAGGGCCGCGATGGTGCGCGCGTTGTGGTTGCGCGGCGCCACCGTGCCGCGGATGCGGTCCAACCGGTCGACCAGTGGGTCCATGAGCGGTCTTCTTTCGGGGAAGCGGTTCGCGGTCTCTTGCTTCGGCGCGGCACGCCGCGGGCCGGCCGGGGGGTTCCCACCCCGGAGCCCCCCATGCGCCGCTGCGCGACGCACTCGTGCCTGTTCATGCTTTGCTCGCGGTACGACGGAGGCGCTGCAACCTGGCACCGAACAGCGCCTCGGATCCGTCCAGGCGGTCCTGTGCCCGTTCGGCCGCCGTGGCGCGGTCCGCGGTGTCGGCCTCCAGGTGCACGTCCAGCTCCGCCTGGGCCAGGCCCGCGACGGTGACCGGGGTGATCCCGGCGCCACCCGCCCCGGGGATGCTGGCGGCGAAGCGCCACAGCAGGCGCTGGGCGTCGTGGGCGTCCTCGGGCAGCTGCGCCACCCGCTCGGCCACCTTGATCGCGCCGATGAGGAAGTCGACGCGGGCACTGAGCGGCCCGACCACCCGCGTCTGCAGGGGCCAGGTGGACAGTGCGAGGAGCCCGCGCGCCGGCGACAGCAGGTCGGCGGTGAGCGCGGGACACAGGTAGTACGGCCGGCCGAACGGCTGGACGCGGAACGAGCGTTCCTCGTCGCGGCGCAGGCTGGTGAGGCGCGCCGCGACCAGTTCGCCGGGGAAGAAGGCGTCGTGGACGGCGATGATGAGCTTCGGCGCGGCCGGGACCGTGAGCAGGGTCAGCGCGTGGTGCACCTGCTCGCGGATCGACAGCATCGGCTTGTGCACGGGCTGCGGCGCGGGCCTGGCCTGGTCCTCCAGGTCGGCGAGGGCGTCGTCCCAGGCGTGCTCCGCCTGGCGCAGCTCGGCCCGCAGGGACCGGGCCAGCATCCGGTCACCGGTGGTGGCGGCCCGTCGCAGCTCGCCACGCAACCGGTCGATCCGCCGCTCGAGCATCTCGATGGTGATCGGTTCGGACACGAACGGAACGGTAGACGCTTCCAGCAAGTTCCAGCAAAGACCAGTGTCGGCGTGTCGTGTTGCATTTCTACGCCGGTACTGGTTGCGCCTGTTCCTCGAGTCGTCGCGCCGGGGTCCGGGCGGGCAGCGGGATGAGCTTCGGCTTGCGCCTGGCGGCCAGGTCCTCGACCCAGCCGAGGGCCAGCACCACCAGTGCCACCACGGCGAACACGAGCACGAGCTGCAGCAGCCCGCCGTACGGGCCGAGCAGCGACACGCCCGCCGCGACGGCCGCGAGCCGGATGGCGGTGATCACGGCCTCGTGCCAGAGGTAGATGGTCAGCGCCCGCCGGTTGACCGCCTCGACGGCCGGTTCGGCCGCGCCGAGGCTCAGCGCCGCCGGCGCCGCGTTGAGCATCACCAGCAGGAACGCGGTCGACCACAGCACGTCGGCGACCGGCAGGTCGTTCATGTCGTACCCGCGGGGGCCGGGGCTGCTGTAGAGCATGGCCAGGCCGATGCCGCCCATGACCAGGCAGGCCGGCCAGAGGACCTTCCGGGAGAACCGCTGCAGGGTGCCGTCGTGGTGGGCGAAGCCCAGCATCCACATCGGCGCGTACATGAAGAAGTCGCGGACCATGCCGCCGGTGCCGTTCCCCGTCTCCCACATCGCGACGAGGATCCCGAAGGGGACGAGCACGGCGGGGATCGGCGCCTTGCGGAAGAGCCACAGCATGACCGGCGACAGGATGATGAACCACAGGTAGGAGCGGACGTACCAGATCTGGCTGAACCAGACCCCGCCCTTCTCCGACGTGGGCGGGTCGTCCAGCGGCAGGAACCACAGGACGAGCCGCCAGGTGTGCTCCAGGCCCCCCATGGCCGTCATGAGCACCAGGGCGAACGCCCCGAGCACCCAGAACGGCACGATGATGCGGCGCATCCGGCGGCCGATCGCCTTGAGGCCGATCCCGTCGGCACGGTCGAGGGAGGCGGCCATGAGGGAGCCGCCGAGCGCGAACATGAGGCCCATGGCCGGGAACGCGACGGTCAGCCACGCGAAGCCGAGGGTGTGGTAGGTCACCACCCGGACGATCGCGACGGCTCGCAGGAGGTCTACGTACCGGTTCCGCATCCCCTACAGGTTGCCCTGCCGGCCTTAGCGGCAACCTTGGTTCAGCTCAAAATTGGCTGTGTTTATTCTCAAAGATCCTAGGGAGTGCAAGCCGTAACCCTCCCGGCAATCGCCGCTGTTCACCCCAATCTCACCCGATTGCCACTTTATCGAGCGCCTCGCGCAGCGACTCGAAGTCGAATCCGCCGTCGTGCGGCACGCCGTTCACGTAGAACGCGGGCGTCCCGCGCACCCCTGCGGCACGCCCGGCGGCGAGGTCGGCGTCGACGCGTTCGTAGTGGGCGCGGGTACCACCGGTGCCCGGCAGGCCGAACTGCCCGGCGTACCGGGCGAGGTCGGTGTCCTGGAGGCTGTCCTGGTGGGACAGCAGCAGCGCGTGCATGCCCCAGAACGACCCGGCGTCGGCGGCCGCCTCGGCGAGCAGCGCGGCCGGCATCGCCCGGGGGTGCTTGTCGACGAGCGGGAAGTGCCGGTAGGCGAAGCGCAGCCGCCCGGCGAAGTGCAGCTGGAGGCGCTCCACGACGCCGAACGCCCGGCCCGTGTACGGGCACTGGTAGTCCCCGTACTCGAGCAGGGTGAGCGGTGCGTCGGCCGGTCCTTGCACATGGTCGGTGTCCATGCCGACGCACCTGCCCACCCGTCGGTCGTCTAGTCGAGCAGTTCCGTGACCGTGCCCGCGCCGACGGTGCGGCCACCTTCGCGGATGGCGAAGCCGAGGCCGGTGGTCATGGCGACGGGCTTGCCGAGCTCGACCGTCAGGTCGACGGTGTCGCCGGGCATGACCATGCTGACCTCACCGAGGTCGACCGCGCCGACCACGTCGGTGGTGCGGAAGAAGAACTGCGGCCGGTAGTTGGCGAAGAACGGCGTGTGCCTTCCTCCTTCCTTCGTGGTGAGCGCGTAGACGTGCGCGGTGAACCGGCGGTGCGGCGACACCGAGCCGGGCAGGGCGACGACCTGGCCGCGCTGCACGTCGCCGCGGCGGATGCCGCGCAGCAGCAGCGCCGCGTTGTCGCCGGCCTCGGCCCGCTCCAGCTGCCGGCCGAACGTCTCCAGGCCGGTGACGACCGTCGACCGGGTGGGGCCCAGGCCGACGACCTCGACGGGCGCGTTGAGCTGCAGCGTGCCGCGCTCGACGGCGCCGGTGACGACGGTGCCGCGGCCGGTGATCGTGAGCACGTTCTCGATCGGCATCAGGAACGGCTCGGCGAGCACCCGCTCCGGCACGGGGACGTACCGGTCGACGGCGTCGAGCAGGTCGAGCACCGATCGCACGCCGGCCGGGTCGCCTTCGAGCGCCCGCAGCGCGGACACCCGGACCACGGGGACGTCGTCCCCGGGGAACCCGTACCCGGTGAGCAGCTCACGGATCTCCAGCTCGACGAGGTCGAGCAGCTCGTCGTCGTCGACGGCGTCCGCCTTGTTCATCGCGACCACCAGGTGCGGCACGCCGATGCGCCGCGCGAGCAGCACGTGCTCCCGCGTCTGCGGCATCACCCCGTCGACCGCGCTGACGACCAGGATCGCGCCGTCGACCTGCGCCGCGCCGGTGATCATGTTCTTCACGTAGTCGGCGTGGCCGGGCATGTCGACGTGGGCGTAGTGCCTGGTCGCGGTCTCGTACTCGACGTGGGCGATGTTGATGGTGATGCCCCGGGTGATCTCCTCCGGCGCCCGGTCGATCCCCTCGAAGGAGGTGTACCGGTTGACGCCGGGGTAGCGCTCGGCGAGGACCTTGGTGATCGCGGCGGTCAGGGTCGTCTTGCCGTGGTCGACGTGACCCATGGTGCCGATGTTGAGGTGCGGTTTGTTCCTCGTGTACGTCTGCTTGGCCATCTGACACTCCACAGTGGATGTGTGGTGGGTGTGCGGAACCGTGCGGCCACCTCGTGAGGGTGGCCGAGCCACCCTCCTCCGTCGGTTACCGCAGGACAGGCTGCGGGAGGAGGGTCAGCTTCGCAGGGCCGAGGCGCACGCGACCGCGGAGCCGGCCGATAGGCCTGACTCGAAGACGGCGGTCACGATGATCACGCTGGAAAGATAGCTCGCCGTCGTTGCGGCGGCAAACGGTTTACCGTCTCCAACTCCCCGGGCTTCGCCCGCGGTTTCGTGGGGGGTCCCCACCCCACACCCCCCACGCGCCGCTGCGCGCCGCGCTCAAGCCTGCTTGGGCAACCTCAACGCGATCGTCGGCGCGTCGGCCATGACGGAGTTGGGGGCGCCGCCCTTGGCCACGGACGACGGCGGGCGGTCCGCGCGGCCGACGGTGACCTCCGGATAGAGCTCGACCTCGTCCCACTCCCCCATCGCCTTGGGCTCACCGCGGTGCAGGTCGACCTCGCGGGGCGGGACCGACGAGCCGGTGCGGGCCAGGACCGCGGCGCCGTTGGTGCTGACGTCGGTGACCAGGACCATGCCGTCGCGCAGCTCCAGGCGGACGTGGTTGCGGCTGACCCGGCGGGTCGACTCGTCGTCGAGCCAGTTGCCGATGGTGATGCCGCCCGGCTCGTCCGGTGCCCGGCCCACGACGACGGGGCGGGCCGCGGTCAGCGGGAAGCGGGCGCGGACGGTGCCCTTGATCCGCACCGCCATGGTCGTCGCGGGCGGGCGCGGGCCGGCGTCGATCAGCCGCTCGCCGTGCCGGGGGCACAGCGGGGCGCCACTGGGCAGCGCGGGTGGTGGCTGCCCGGCACCGGCGGCGGGCTGCCGGCCGAACGTCGGGCAGTCGGCGGCCGGGCAGCGCCAGAACCGGGCGAGCACGGGGTGCGGCCGCGGCGACGAGCCGGTCGACGGGGCGAGGGCCAGCTCCATCCCGCCGGCCGCGCCGGTGGTGAGGTAGACCGGGCCGGGGTGACCGGGCAGCGGCGTGCGGCTGATCACCGGCAGGCCGGTGAGCCCGGCGGCCTCCCGGACCCGGGCGCCGGTGCGGGCGCCGGGCGGCAGCATCTCGATCAGCCCGTCGTCGGACCAGCGGCGCAGGACCATCCGCTCGTTGGAGGTGAAGTCGGTGTCGGACATCGCGCCGCGCTCGGCCACGGCATACAGGCCGGCGCCGCCGTCGCCGAGCTGCCGGCTGAGGGCGTCGACGAACATGCCGAGGCGCAGCAGGGCGGCCGGGCGGCCGCCGTCGAGGTCGACGCTGCGGGCAGCCTCCACCAGATCGATGACCCCGCCGACGGCGAGTGGGTCGACGCTCAGTCTCCGCTCGATCGCGTCGAGCGCACGGCTGGTTTCGAATCGCACCCGGTTATCATGCCGCAAAGCCGCCGTCGACCACCTCTGCGGCCGACGGCGGGCTTCACGCCGCGCTCCTCGGCTGGGGAAGGCACCGAGCGCGGGACCCGCGACGGGCGGGGGGCCACCCGGTCGCGGTATACATAAGCTTCACTGCATGTAACGGTACGGGCACGACCTGGTGCCGGATACCGGTGAATAGCTGAATGAATCAGGCCTCAGGCGCCGCAGGCCGCCGCGACCGCCGGCAGCTCGTGCGCGTCGATGCCCTCGCGCTGCCACACGGCCAGGGGATGTTCGTGGGCCCGCAGCTCGACGAGGGGGCGCAGGCCGGGCCGGCGGGTGTGCACCCGGACCCGCAGCCGCAGCGTCTCGGGGTGGCCGGGGATGCGGTTGGCGAGCTGGCCGAAGAACGGCGGCTCGGTGGCCCGCTCCGGGTCCTCCCACTGCTCGACGGCGCGGGTGAAGCCGGCCGCGCTGAGGCTGACCCAGACGCTGTAGGTCAGCGCCTCCGGCATCCCGCGGACCGGGACCTCGATCAGGCCGCGGAGGAAGAAGTGCTGCTCGTCGAGGTCGGGGAGTTCGACGAAGCAGAGCTCCTCCTCCAGGAACGACGCCCCGCCGACGCCGGGGACGGCCCAGGTGTCCGGCGCGGAGAACGACCACATGCTCGGCACGTCGCCGAGCTCCACACCGCAGCACGTACAGGTGACGGTCACGGGCACGATTCAACCACTCTGCGCGGCGAGCTCCCGGGCGCGGTCGCGGGCGGCTTCGAGGGCGGCCAGGAGCGCGGCCCTGACCCCGTGGTTCTCCAGCTCACGGATGGCGTTGATCGTGGTGCCGGCCGGCGACGTCACGGCCTCGCGCAGCTTGACGGGGTGCTCGCCGGACTCGCGCAGCATCACCGCGGAGCCGATCGCGGTCTGCACGATGAGGTCGTGCGCGACCTGGCGGGGCAGGCCGAGCAGGATGCCGGCGTCGGTCATCGCCTCGACGAGGAAGTAGAAGTAGGCGGGGCCGGAGCCGGACAGGGCGGTGACCGCGTCCTGCTGCGACTCGGGGACCCGGATGGTGCGGCCGAGCGGGCGGAACATCTCCTCGGTGAGCGCGAGGTGCTCGGCGGTGGCGTGGGAGCCCGCCGAGATCGCGGTCATCGCCTCGTCGACCAGCGCCGGGGTGTTGGTCATGACCCGGACGACCGGGGTGCCCTCCGGCAGGTGCCGGGCGAAGAACGACGTGGGCAGGCCGGCGCAGAGCGACACGACCAGCTTGCCGGCGGGCAGCTTCGGGCCGAGCTCGGCCAGCAGCGCGCCGGCGTCCTGCGGCTTCACCGCGACGGTGAGCACGTCGGCCTCCAGCAGCGCGGTCTCGCTGTCGACGACCCGGATCCCGTAGCGCTCCTGCAGCTCCTTGGCCCGCTCGGGGCGCCGGGCGGTGGCCAGGAGGCGGTCGGCGGACCAGCCGGCCCGCAGCAGCCCCGACAGCAGCACCTCACCGAGCTTGCCGGCACCGAAGACGGCGATCGTGCGCACTGACCCACTCCCCAGATAGACGCGACGAGAGACCCGGCCCCTCGGGTGAGGGGCCGGGTCGCACGGGTGGCTCAGGAGCCGAAGAAGACCTCGGCCTCGGTGTAGCGCTCGACCGGGACGGTCTTGAGCTCACGGGTGGCGTCGGCGAGCGGGACGCGGACGATGTCCGTGGACTGCAGCGCGACCATCTTGCCGAAGTCGCCCTCGTGGACGGCGTCGATCGCACCCAGGCCGAAGCGGGTCGCGAGGACCCGGTCGAACGCGGTCGGCGTGCCGCCGCGCTGGATGTGGCCGAGCACGACGGTGCGGGCCTCCTTGCCGGTCTTGGCCTCCAGCTGCTCGGCGAGCCACTGGCCGATGCCGCCGAGGCGGACGTGGCCGAAGGCGTCGAGCTCCTGGTTGTGCAGGACCATCTGGCCGTCGAGCGGCTGGGCGCCCTCGGCGACGACGACGATCGGCGCGTACTGCGTCTGGAAGCGCTTCTCGACGTAGCCCGCGACCTGCTCGACGTCGAACTGCCGCTCCGGCAGGAGGATGACGTTGGCGCCACCGGCGAGGCCGGCGTGCAGCGCGATCCAGCCGGCGTGCCGGCCCATGACCTCGACGACGAGGGTGCGGTGGTGCGACTCGGCGGTGGTGTGCAGCCGGTCGATCGCCTCCATGGCGATGTTGACCGCGGTGTCGAAGCCGAACGTGTAGTCGGTCGCGCCGAGGTCGTTGTCGATCGTCTTCGGCACGCCGACGACGTTGACGCCCAGGTCGGTCAGCTTCGCCGCGACGCCGAGGGTGTCCTCGCCGCCGATCGCGACGAGCGCGTCGATGCCCAGGTCGGCCAGGTTCGACTTGATCTTCTCAACGCCGCCGTCGATCTTGAACGGGTTGGTCCGGGACGAGCCGAGGATGGTGCCGCCGCGCGGCAGGATGCCACGGACCTGCGCGATGCCCAGCTCGCGGGTGTTGCCCTCGAGCGGGCCACGCCAGCCGTCGCGGAAGCCCACGAACTCGTGACCGTAGGTGGAGATTCCCTTGCGGACCACGGCCCGGATGACCGCGTTGAGGCCGGGGCAGTCGCCGCCCCCGGTCAGTACGCCGATACGCATGCTAGATCTTGCCTTCCTGGTTGCGGTGCTGCTCGCCCGGCCTGACGGGGCATGGCCGAGCCGGAGGGTCCCTGTGGCGACGCTGCCGATTCACAGCGCACTGTAGTCGCTCCGCCGGAAAGCGCCGACGTCGCACCAGCCGGACCTGCCGTCTAACAATTGTCGTCCCGGATGCCGAACATCTTGGCCGACTCGTGCTCCTGCGCCATCCGCCGCAGGGCCGCGAGCAGGGAGTCCCCGAGGATCGAGCCGACGACGGCGGCGTGCAGCTTGCCCTCGTTGTCCCCCGCCTGGGCGACGAAGCGCAGGTCGTGCACGGCGATCGCCTCGACCAGATCCGCGTAGTGCTCCAGCAGGTGCTCCACATCGGCTCCGACCTGCGCGAACGCGGCGACGACCTCGGCCGCGGACTGCCGGGTGCGGGCGTTGTCCGAGACCAGCCAGCCGCGCTGCCGGATCAGCAGGCGTACCCGTTCGTGGGCCGCCTCGAGCATCGCGGGGTCGCTCGTCTCGCGGGTGCCGACGGTCGCCGGCAGGGCCCGCCCGAGCACCTCGTGCACGTCGGGGTCCGGCCGGTCCAGCTCCGTGAGCAGGTCGCGGATGGTGGCGATCGGCAGCCGGCCGATGTCCAGCAGCACCCGCACCAGCCGCAGCCGCTGGACGTGTCGATCGTCATATCTGGCCTGATTGGGGCTGGTCAGTTCGCCGGCCGGCAGCAGTCCCTCACGCAGGTAGTACTTGATCGTCGGCACCGGCACGCCGGTCGTCTGGCTCAGTTCCGCGATGCGCATCAGGGTCCTTTCAGGGTTGACATGGATAGTCTAACTTTCCAATAGTGGAGAGCACAACTATCCATACTGCTGGGAGCTTCTGATGCGTCTCGCACAGCTGCACCGCCCACTCGTCGTCAGCGCGGCGGCGCTGACCGTCCTCGCGGTCCTCACCGGCGCCGGCGTCTTCCTCGACGACCGCGAGCTCGTCGGCGCGCCGCTCTGGCTCAAGCCCTTCAAGTTCTCGGTCTCCATCGCCGTCTACTCCGTCACCATCGCCTGGATGCTCTCGCTGCTGGACCGCCGGCAGCGGCTCGGCTGGTGGCTCGGCAACATCAGCGTCGGCGCGCTCACCACCGAGATCGTGATCATCGTCGCGCAGGCGGCCCGCGGCCGGCAGAGCCACTTCAACAACCAGACGCCGCTGGACTCGACGCTGTACAGCGTGATGGGCGCCACGATCGCGGTCGCCTGGGTGTGCACGCTCATCCTGGCGGTCCTGCTGCTCATCCAGCGGCTGCCGGACCGGGCCGACGCCCTCGCCGTGCGCTTCGGCCTCCTCGTCGGCCTGGCCGGCATGATGGTCGGCTTCCTGATGACCATGCCCACGAAGGCGCAGCTGGACCTGCCCGAGGGCGAGGCGCCCACGATCGTCGGCGCGCACAGCGTCGGCGTGGCCGACGGCGGCGCCGGCCTGCCCCTGGTCGGCTGGAGCACCACCGGTGGCGACCTGCGCGCCGGGCACTTCATCGGCATGCACGCCCTGCAGGCGCTGCCGCTGCTCGGGTTCGCGCTGGCGCTCGCCGCCGGGCGCTTCGCCCGGCTGCGCCACGACCGGGTCCGGGCCCGACTGGTGATCGTCGGCGGCGTCGCGTACGCCGCGCTCACCGGCCTCCTGACGTGGCAGGCCCTGCGCGGCCAGTCGATCGCGCACCCCGACGCGCTCACCCTCGCCGCCCTCGGCGGCCTGGCCCTGGCCGTCGCCGGCGGCACCGTGTGGGCGCTGGCCCGGCCCCGTACCGTGGCATCGACCGCTGTCACCGAACCGGCGCTGAGTGGGGTGCACTGATGGCAGACACGCTGTTCGGGCTCGCGTTCCTGGTGGTCGTGCCCTTCTGGGCGCTGATGATCGTCGCGCCGGGGTGGCGCTGGTCGCGGCGGATCGCCGGGTCGATCTTCATCGCCCTGCCGGCGCTGGTCGTCTGGGCCTTCGCGATCTCGCCGGTCCTGCCGGAGTTCGCCACGGAGATGCTCGACCCCGACCTGGCCGGCGTGCGCGCCCTCTTCGCCGACGACGACGTGGTCGCCGCCGTGTGGGCGCAGGTGCTCGCGTGGGACCTGCTGGTCGGCCGCTGGATCTACCTGGACAGCCGCGAGCGGCGGGTCCACCCGCTGGTCATGGCGCCGGTCATGGTGCTGACGATCCTGCTCTCGCCGATCGGGCTGCCCCTGTACCTCGCGCTGCGGATCCCGCTCACGAGCAAGCCGCTGGTCACGACTCCGGACGCATGACCGCCCACCGGGCGAGATTGTGCCGGGCGTCGACGAGCGCGTCGTGCCGCCCCTCCGCCGCCGGCAGGGGCGGCCGGCCCGACTCGTCCCAGAGCTGGCGCAGGTCCTTGGTGAACCTGGGGATCTCCCGGGGCAGCGTCGGCATCGGGCCCCACAGCTGGGCGAGGGCGACGTGGTCGTAGGCCGCATACCAGGCCCAGAGCTCCAGCTCGTCGGCGTCGCCGGTGCGCAGCGGCTCGACGAGGAACTCCAGGAGCTCCTCACGGATCCGCTCGCGGGAGCGCCACGCCTTGTCGGCCGGCGACGGCAGCTTGTCCAGGACGTTGCGGCGCACCCACGGCACGGCCCGCGACCCGTCGAACTCCGTGGAGACCGCGTAATACTCCCGGCCGTGCTCGTCCACCACGCCGATGGAGACCAGGTCGATCAGGCGACCGTCCTCGATGAACTCACAGTCGTAGAAGTAGCGATAGGCCGACACCGGTCCCATCCTGCCCCGTCGCGGCCGGACGACCCAGCGGCAGGGTAGGGCCGCAAGGTCTTCAGCGCAGCAGCGCCGCCATCCGGGTCAGCTCCGCGTGGTCCTGGGGGGTGCCGCCGCCGTCGTGGATCTTCGCGGCGACGCCGGCGGCCCGCGCGGCGGCCCGCAGGGCGAGCATGGCGGGCAGGACCGCCGCGCACTCGTCGGCGGGGACCGGGCCCGCCCGCACGTAGGCCTCGACGAGCGCGTCGGCGCCCGTGCCGCCCGCGCACAGGACGGCGTGGGCCAGGTCGTACAGCAGCGGCCCGGTCCCGGCGGCGGCCCAGCCGACCAGGCCGACCCGGCCGGTGCCGGGGTCCAGGCGGAAGCGGGCGGCGGCGGGCGCGCCGTGCCGGACGCCGTAGGTGAGCTGGTCGGTGACCATGATCCGGCGGACCACGGCCGCGGTCTCGGTGACCGCCGGGCCGAGCCAGGGCTCCGCCGCCAGGTGGGGCGCCGCCGCCGGGGCCGCCGCCACCTGGAACTTCGCCAGGTCGGGGTGCGTGAAGCGGCGCAGACTGCGGTGCGCGGCGCCCAGGGCACCGCCCCACCACGCCTGGTCCAGGGGGTCGTCGGCGCGCAGCGGGCGGCCGGGCACCAGGCACAGCAGCGCGAGGACCCCGTCGCCCGCCCGGTCGCCGGCTCCCGCGGCGAGAGCGGTGGTGAGCGCGCCGTCGGCGGCCCGGACCGGGCGGCCGGCGCAGACGCCCGACGCATCGACGTGTTCCGCGGCACACAACCCGGCCTCGAAGCCGCGCCGCGCGGCCGCCGGAGCCCATTTCACCACGAAATGGGTGTCATCCCGCCGAGACGTATCGAATTGGCAATCGTCAATCTCGACCCGCCAGGAGGCCGCACCGACAGGAATGCACGGACCGGGACTGCACTGCCAACTCCTGCGCAGTGTCGTGTGCACCTGGTCGGCAGCGGGGGCCACGCTGCGCATTATGCGCGCACATCGGCGTCCGTGTCCGGAGAACGGCGAAACCCGGGGCGGCGGTGCTCGCACCACCGGCGCCCCGGGCATCTCGACACCAACCCCGCCCCCCAGCGGTTCTCGTGCTGGCACTAGCCTGCCTGCGTGCTCATGCGCGGGCTGTCGGTGAGCCGATGCGGGGGATGTACAGACTCCGACACGCGCGTCATGATCTGGTAGAAGTTCCGTACTGTGCTCGTGATCACCTACGGTGATCAAGAGTCCGATCAACGCTGCACCGGGAGGGGTTTGACCGTGGAGGGTCGGCTGCCAGATCCCGGCGACGCACTGACCGGTGTGGAAATGTTCAGTGGTCTGGAGCCCGATGTGCGTCAGCGGGTCATCCAGGCGGCGGTGCCACGGACATACCGCAAGGGCCAGTTGCTGTTCGTCGAAAACGATCCGGGCGAATCACTCATCGTGCTCAAGCGCGGTGCGGTGATGGTCTTCCGGACCGCGCCGACCGGCGAGCGCGCGGTCCTCTCGGTGGTCCGCCCGCCCGACACGCTCGGCGAGGTGTCGCTCCTGGACGGCGCGGCCCGCTCCGCCTCCGCCGAGGCGATCGAGGACTGCCAGGCCCTGGCGCTGTCCCGGCACGCGTTCATCGAGCTCGTCCACGCCAACCCGCGCATCCTCGACGCGGTCATGCGCTCCCTGGGCGCGCTCATCCGGCGGCTCACCGAGCAGAACGCCGACCACGTCTTCCTCGACCTGCCCGGCCGGGTCGCCAAGACCCTCGTCCGCCTCGCCGGCGAGACCAACGCGCCGATGGTGACCATCGAGCTCAACCAGAGCCAGCTGGCGGAGATGGCGGGTGGCTCGCGGCAGAGCGTCAACCAGGCGATCGGGTCGTTCGCCAGCCGCGGCTGGCTGCGCACCGAGGGCCGGCGGATCGTCGTCACCGACCTCAGCGCCCTGCGCCGCCGCGCCGGCATGACCGACCGCTGACCCGCGGCCCGCACCACCTGGACCGCCATCCTCAGGGCCACCCCCGGGGCCACCGTGCCGCGTGACGCAACGCGGTGGCCGGTCGGGTCCCCGGCGTGTGAGGATGTGCGGGGACCTGAGTCAGGGAGTGTCGGCGATTTCCAGTCAGTGCGCACGCTGCGGCCGCCAGTCGGGCGACGGTGACCGGTTCTGCGGTGGATGCGGCGCCGAGCTCAGCCCTGCCTGCGCGACGTGCGGCCGCTCGCTGAACCCCGACGCCTCCTTCTGCACCGGCTGCGGCACCCCCCGCGCCGCCTCCGGCGGCGCCGGCGGCGGGCAGGGGCGCTCCGACCGTGGCGGTGGTCACATCGGCCGCTCCACCGTGCCGATCCCCGTCACCCGCAGTGAGGACCGCCGCCGCATCAGCGTCCTCTTCGTCGACCTGATCGACTTCACACCCTATGTCGAGCGCGCCGACCCGGAGCTGGTCCGCGAGCTGCAGAAGGGCTTCTTCTCCACCGCGCGCGAGGTCATCGGGCAATACGGCGGGGTGGTCGAGAAATACATCGGCGACGCCGTGATGGCCCTCTTCGGCGCGCCCGTGGCGACCGAGACCGACGCCGTGCGCTGCGTGCGGGCCGGCCTCGAGCTGCAGCGGGTCCTCGCGCGGTACGCGAGCACCGGCGAGGGCGAGCGGGCGCTGCGCTTCCGCGTCGGCGTCGCGACCGGCGAGGCCCTGGTCGACGTGGCCGCGGCCCGCGACGGCGGCCAGGCGATCGTCGCCGGCGACGTGGTCAACACCGCCTCCCGGCTGCAGTCCCTCGCGCCGCCCGGCGGGGTCCTCGTCTGCGGCAGCACCTATGCGCTGACCAAGTCCTCGATCCGCTACGAGGCGCAGCCGCCCGCCACCCTGCGCGGGCGCTCCACCCCGACCGAGGTGTGGCTCGCGCTCGCGCCGCTGCGGCGCAACCACCCCGACCGGGAGGCCGGCTCCACGCCCCTGGTCAACCGCACCCACGAGCTGAGCCTGCTGGTCAACGCCCTGCACCGGGGCCTGCGGGAGCGCACACCGCAGCTGGTGACCGTGATCGGGCACGCCGGGATCGGCAAGAGCCGCCTGGTGCACGAGCTCTTCCTGCACGCCGAGCGGCTCTTCGACGCGCCCGTCGCGTGGCGGACCGGGCGCTGCCCGCCCTTCGGGGAGAACGTGACCTATGCCGCGCTCGCCGACATCGTCAAGGCGCAGGCCGGCATCCTCGACACCGACAGCGCCGAGACCGCCCGGGAGCGGCTCGACACGGCGCTCAGCGTGATCGTCACCCCGTCGGAGGCGGAGCGGCTCGCCGACGCGCTCAGCCCGCTCGTCGGCCTGCCCGGCCCGAAGCTGGCCCCCGACGAGACCGAGTCCGCCTGGCGGCGGTTCGTCGTCGCGCTCGCCGCCCACCGGCCGACCGTCCTGGTCTTCGAGGACCTGCACTGGGCCGACGAGTCGATGGTCCGGTTCGTGGAGCGGCTCGGGGCGTCGGTGCGCGACGTGCCGCTGCTGCTGCTGTCCACGGCCCGGCCCGAGTTCCTGGAGCGCAACGCCAGCTGGGCGGGCGCCATCGCCGGGTCGGTCACGATCACCCTGCCGCCGCTGCGCGACGCCGAGATCGCCACCATGTACGCGCACCTGCTGGGCCAGGCGGCGTTCCCCGGGCACTCGCTCAACTCCCTCGTCGAGCTCGCCGACGGCAACCCGCTGTATGCGCTGGAATACACCCGCATGCTCGCCGAGCAGGGCAACGTGCGCACGTCGGACACCCTGGCGCGGGTGCTGCCGATGCCCGACAGCGTGCACGCCGTCATCGCCAACCGGGTCGACCTCCTCGAGGCCGCCGACCGTGCCGTGCTGCAGGCCGCCGCCGTCGTCGGGATGAACTTCTGGCCGGGTGCCGTCGCGGCCGCGATGAGCCGCCCCGCCGACGGCATCGAGCGCTCGCTGCGCCGCCTGGAGCAGCGCGACCTGATCCACGAGCAGGCCGCCTCCACGATGGAGGGGCAGACGGAGTACCGCTTCGGCCACGTCCTCGTCCGGGACGTCTGCTACCAGCGGCTCCCCCGCACCGAGCGGGTCGCCCGGCACGAGCTGACCGCCGCCTGGCTGGACAGCGTCGCCGCCGACCGGGACACCGACCTCGCCGAGGTGGTCGCCAACCACCGGTACACGGCCTACGAGATCGCCGGGTCGCTCGGCCTCGACGCGCCCCGCTACAGCGGTCCGGCCCGCGACGCGCTGCACCGGGCGGCCCGCCGCACGTATGCGCTGCACGCCCTCGACGCGGCCGCCGCCCACGCCGGCAAGGCCCTCGCGCTCTGCGACGACAGCACCGACCAGGGTGAGCGGCTGCGGATCGAGCTGCTCGCGACCGAGATCGCCTTCTACGCCGACCCTGACGCGTTCCTCGGCACCGGCGGCACGGATCAGCTGTCCGGCCTGGCGGAGCGCCTGTACGCCTCCGGGGAGCAGGCCAGCGCCGCCCGGGCCTGGACCATCCGCGGGCAGGCGGCGTGGCTGCGCGCCGACCGGCTCGGCGCCCTGTCCTGCCTGGACCGGGCCGTCGAGCTCTTCGACGAGCTGCCCGACGCGCCGGAGAAGGCCGACGCCTACGCGGAGCTGGGCCGGCTGCACATGTCCAACTTCGAGGTCGAGCCGGCGGTCGCCGCGGCCAGCGCCGCCGCCGAGATCGCCGACCGGCTCGGCCTGATCGAGGTCGCCACCAGCGCCCGGATCACCATCGGCACCGCCCTCTTCCAGGCCGGTGACCGGTCCGGCCTGGTCGAGCTGCAGGCCGCCCTGGAGGTGTGCCGGGAGCGGCGGCTGCTGTCTGAGCACCGGGCGATGCGCAACGTCGCCTGGGCGCTGCTGGAGGACGGCGACTGGACGGCCTCCGCCGCCATGTACGAGAGCACCCGCCACACGGTCCCCGGCAGCCACACCCTCGCCACCGGCTACTCCAACGTGGCGCAGGTCGCCTACTTCACCGGCGACTGGGCCACCCTCATCGACGTCGCCGAGCGGGCGCCCGCCTCCGAATGGGACCTGCAGGTCCGCGGCGCGCACGCCTGGATGAAGATCCTGCGCGGCGAGCCCTGGATCAACGCCGAGGAGATCGAGGACCTGGTCGCCGCGGGCCGGCGCAGCGGCTTCTACCGCCTGCAGTGGACCGTGCTCGGCCACGGCGCCCTCTGCCGGGCGCTGCAGGGCCGCGCACGCGACGCCGAGGCGCTCGTCGTCGAGCTCGCCAAGACGTGGCGGGAGGTGCGGGCCATCGCCAGCGGCGAGTGGATCGACGCGACCGCGCACGCCGCCGTCCTCGCCGGGCGGGTCGCGATGATGGCGATCCGCGACATGCTCGCCGACGTGCCGCACCGCACCCCGTGGGTCGAGGCGGCGATGCGGACGATCACCGGGGCGATCGCGTTCGTCGACGGCGACTTCGCCCGCGCCGCCGACATGCACCTCGCCGCCGCGGAGCTCTACGGCGAGATCCCCAACGCCTCCGCCCGCATCCTGTCGCTGACGTGGGCGGTGCAGGCGCTCGGCCGGCTCGGCCCCGCCGCGGCCGACCGGCTCGAGCCGTGGCGCAGCGAGCTGGTGGCCTTCTCGACCCAGGCCGGCGCGCCGCTGCTGCTGACCCTGGCCGAGCTGCCGCCTACGCCGCTATAGGCTGCTTGTCGGGCTCCGGCGCGCTCTTCACCTTCTGCGCGTACATGTCGATGTACTCGCGGCCGGACAGGGTCATCAGCTCATACATGATCTCGTCGGTGACGGCGCGCTCGATGAACCGGTCCCCGGCCATGCCCGCGTAGCGGGAGAAGTCCAGGGCCGGGCCGAAGCGGATGTGCACGCGCTTCAGGTTCGGCAGGATCTGCCCGATCGGCTGCACTTTGTCCATGTTCATCATCGCCACCGGTACGACCACGGCACCGGACTCCAGCGCCAGGCGCGCCACGCCGGTCTTGCCCCGGTAGAGCCGGCCGTCCGGGGAGCGGGTGCCCTCCGGGTAGATGCCGAAGACGCCACCCTCCCGGAGGATCTTCAGGCCGACCTCCAGGGCGGCGCGGGCCGCCTTGCCGCCGGACCGGTCGATCGGGACCTGGCCCGTGCCGGCGAAGAACAGCTTGACCAGCCGGCCCTTGATCCCCTTGCCGGTGAAATATTCCGCCTTCGCCGGGAAGGTGACCCGCCGCTTGACGCTCAGCGGCATGAAGATCGAGTCCGCGAACGAGAGGTGGTTGCTGGCGATGATCACGGGCCCCTCGGCGGGGACGTGCTCCAGCCCCTCCACCCTGGGGCGGAAGATGAGCTTCAGCACAGGCCCGAGGACGATGTACTTGAGGAACCAGTAGAGCACCGCTCAACCTTCCAAGATCTGCCAGACAATCGGTGATGACCGTCGCAAAGAGCCTACGAACCAGTTCGGCACACCACAACGCACTCCCGGAAGCACCGTCGCTCGTGTCAGGATTTCGGTCAGCGGTTTTTTCGCGGCGGACCCGGTCGTCGCGGTGTCGGCCGCGGGGAGGGGCAGGCGGTGCCAGGGGGTGGGGCGCGGCGCGGCCGGCGCGACAACGGCCTGGTGGCGCAGGAATATGCGGTGGTCGGGGACGTTGATCCGAGGGTCGGCGAGCATCTGCTGGACGTGCTGGCGGCGGGCGGGATCGCCGCCTATCTCCAGCCTGCCACCGATCTGCACCCGGTGACGCGCACCACGACCCTGCCCGCCAGACCCACCGACCGGCTCTACGCTGATCGTGACCACCTCGCCACCGCCCGCGACTACCTGAGCCAGCTCACCGCCGTACCAGAGCAGCACACCCCACCCGCCGAGGCCCCGCAACCGGCCAAGGCGACCCCCGCCCCGGAGGCCAAGACGAGCCGCAAATCGGACGACGAGACGTTCGCCAGCATCATCGCCGGCTTCCACACGACCGTCGATCCGACCAGCGCGCCCTGGCCCGCCGCCGAGGACCTCGACTCGTCGGGCTCCGCCGCCGCCGACATGGACACCGAGCCGGCCCCGCGCACCCCGCTGCGCCGCGCCTCCGACGCCGTCGACCGTTCGCTGCTGGACAGCCTCGACTCGTTCGGCGCCGACCTGCCCGACGACGAGGACGACGAGGCCGGCTACACGCCCCCTCCCCCGCCGCCGCTGCCGCGGATCGCGCCGTCGACGCTGGTCGCGGTCGTCGCCCTGGTCGCGGGCCTGGTCCTGCTGATCTGGCCCGACCTGCTGCCGGTCTTCGGGCCGCAGTCGACCCTGTTCCTGGGCTTCGCGCTGCTGCTGAGCGGCTTCGTGACCCTGATCCTCCGGCTGCGCCCCGGCGACGAGGAGGACGACGACCCGGACAACGGCGCCCGCGTCTGAGGCGTGTCCGGCAAGTGCCCGGCAAGTGCTCGGCCTCCACCTGACCGGGCGCGTCTCAGGTCCCGGGCTTCTCGAGCCAGTCGAGGATCGCGTCGATGGGCTCCTGCCAGCGGGCGTCGAGCATCATGTCGTGGCCCATGCCCGGGAAGAGCAGCGGGGAGCCGCCGTAGCGGCGGGCCACCCACTCCAGGGCGGCCGCGGACACGACGCGGTCGTCGGGGCTGCCGGCGACCAGGACCGGCGGGTTGCCGACCGGCGGCTCCGGCTCCTGGCGGCGGACCAGCTGCCGCTGCGCGCCGGCCGGGACCCGCTGGAGGCGGGCCGTGTAGGACTGGGCCGCGCCCGCCGGCAGGGTGCGGCTGAACAGCTGCGACTGGCGCAGCGCGACCCGCCCGCCGAACAGGCCGGGGACCGTCCCGGCCGGGTTGCGGCGCAGCAGGCCCAGCGCGGTCGCCGGGCCGCCGAAGACCGGGGCGACGAGCACGCCGGCGCGGGCCGGATACCGCGCCATGGCCATGGCGACGACCAGGGCACCGGCGCCGTGCCCGACGAGGACCGCCTGCCTGGGCAGGGCCGCGGCGACCTGGGTGACGTCGTGGACGTAGTCACGCAGGCGGGCGTCGGGGTCGGGGCCGCTGCCGCCGTGGCCGCGCAGGCTCATCGCGGACGCCGGGAAGCCCCGCTGGGCGGTGTGCTCCAGCCAGTGCTGGGCGAAGGCCCAGGCGCCGTGACCGTACCCGGGGACGAACAGCACCGGCGGCCGGTCCTCGGGGTGCTCCGGCCGCTCGGTGAGGACCTCGCGGCGGACCGGCTTCGGCGGGTCGGACCACTCGTCGGAGCGCATGACACGGGTGGTCAACGGACGGCCTCCAGCTCGTGCAGGGACTTCTCCAGCTCCCGCAGGTACACGAAGTGACTCACCTCGAACCAGTGCCGGGTCGAGTCGGTGACCTTGCCGGCGGTGAAACGGCGGTCACCGTCCTGCCGCAGCCTCGCCCACAGGGCCTGCGCCTTCGCGGGTGACGCGTCCAGCACGCGCAGCCACTGGGCGATGAACACGGTCTGCCAGTGCGAGAGGGTGAACACGCCCGAGTCGGGCTGCAGCAGCCCGGCGACGGCGAGGGTCGGGTGGGTCCGGGACAGCATCTGCAGCGCGAGCCTCGGGCGGCCCGCCGCATCCGTCGACAGCAGCTCCGGCGCGAGGAAGTCGAAGCTCGGCACGTACCCGGTGGCGAAGACGACCAGGTCGGGCTCGACGGTGCGGCCGTCGGCCAGGACGACCTCGGTGCGGTCGAACCGTTTGATGTCGGGCAGCGGGGTGATCCCGCCGTGGCCGAGATAGTAGGGCAGCTGGCTGTTGACGAGCGGATGCATCTCGAGCAGGCCGTGGTCGGGCTTCGGCAGGCCGAAGCGGGTCAGGTCGCCGACCGTCATGTTGATCGTGCGCTGCAGCAGCCACTGGCGCAGCCGGAACGGCAGCCGCATCGCGAGGATCCGGTCGTTGACCTGGTCGGCGGGCTTGCCCAGGGCGTACTTCGGCGCGTACCAGTACCCACGGCGGGTCGAGTGCCAGCACTTCGCGGCCTGCTGGGCGGCCTCGACGGCGATGTCGCAGCCGGTGTTGCCGGCGCCGACGACGAGGACCTTGCGCCCGCGCAGCTGGGCCGCGTCCTTGTACTGCCCGGCGTGGATGACCTTGCCGCGGAAGTCCTCCAGCCCCTCGTAGTCGGGCATCTTCGGCGACCAGTTGTGCCCGTTGGCGGCGACGACGGCCGCATACCGCATCGTGCGGGGCGCGCCGCCCCGGGAGCCGCGCACCGTGACGTCCCAGCGCGGCGGACCGCCGGCGGGGTCCTCGGCGGGCTCGACCTTCGACACGTCGGTGCCGAACCAGATGTGCTCCCGCAACGAGAAATGGTCGGCATACCGCTCGAAATACGCCAGCAGCTGCGAATGGTGCGGGTAGTCGGGCCAGTCGTCGGGCATCGGGAAGTCGGGGAACTGGGTGAACGGCTTCGAGCTGATCAGGTGGGTGCTGGCGTAGACGGGGCTGCGGTCGTGCCGCCAGTTCCACCCGCCGCCGACGCCGGTCTCGCGCTCGTAGCAGTCGACGCCGAAGCCGGCCTCGCGGAGGTTCTTGATCGCGGCGAGCCCGGTGCCGCCGGCGCCGATGACACAGACGGTGTCGCCGCGGTCGTAGACGGGCTCACCGTCACGCCAGTGGGTCGCGCCGCCGTCCAGCTGGTCGAAACTTGTCACCCGCGTCGTCTCCCCACTGCACCGCGCATGCTGTGTCGCGGCCAGATCCTCGTCCGCTCGGCGCTGGTTTGTCCAGTCCCGCACGTCACGACGCCCGCCCCAGCTCCCGATCCGTTCCCGCTCCCCGCTCCCGTGATCCGGAAGAGTTTTGGTCCCCCGCTCCCGTGACCCGGAGGATTCCGCTCCCGATCCGTTCCCGCTCCCCGCCCCCCGTGATCCGGAAGAGTTTTGGTCTCCCGCTCCCGTGACCCGGAAGATCCCGCTCCCGTGACCCGGAAGATCCCGCTCCCGTGATCCGGAAGGTCCCGCTCCCGTATCCGGGAGGATTCGGCTCCCGTGATCCGGAAGAGATCTGGTCTCCCGCTCCCGTGAACCGGAAGACCCCGCTCCTGCAAACCGGAGGATCCCGCTCCCCGTGATCCGGAAGAGATTTCGTCGCTCTGGCGACCAGAAGTCTTCCGGATCATGAGAATCGTCAGCCCCCGGTAACCGGGAGCGCGGCCGCGACGTCTGGCAGCTCGTCGACACCGGCACCGACGCGATCGGCGGCCGGTTGAGGACGGCGTCGATCCGCACGACGACGTTCCGGATGGTCCGCTCCGGGAGTCGGTTGCCCCGCTCGGCACGACCGGGGCGGGGCGGGGAAGGTGGCCCGACCCGCCGGCCGCGGGTTGGTCACGACCGGCAGGTCGTGTCGCGGCCGGTCACGGCCGCGCGGGCAACTACCGGCGGCGGGAGAGGGAAGGCCGTCCACGGCCTGACCGGCGGCTGACGGGAGCAACGGACCCCGGCCACGACGAGCCGGAGCAGGGAGCTCTTCGCTCTTCGCTCTTGGCTCTTCGCTCTTCGCTCTTGGCTTTTCGCTTTTCGCTCTGGCGCTTCGCTCTTCGTTCTGGCGGTCGCTATTCGGGCAGGTCGAGCTCGACGACGACCGGGAAGTGGTCGCTGGCCTGGCGGGCGGCGGGGGTGTCGACGATCTCGTAGGACAGGACGGTGATGCGGGGGTCGACGAAGACGACGTCGAGGCGTTCCCGCGGGGCGGAGCACGGGAACGTGTGGCGCTCGTCGGCGCCGGCGGAGTCGAGCAGGCCGTCGGCGAGGGTGCGCCAGGCGGCGCCGCCGGAGTTCTCGTTGAGGTCGGCGGCGAAGATGACCGGCTCGGTGAGCTCCGACAACCGCTCCTTGAGCAGGGCGGCCTGGCCGGGGCGTTCGGTGGCGTCGGTGGACAGGTGCGAGCCGACGGCGGCGAACGAGGACCGGCCGACCCGGCAGCGGACGAACGCGGCGCCCCGCATGTGCCGGCCCGGGGTCAGCGGGTAGCGCATGTCGAAGGCGTCGAAGGCGCGGACCCGCAGGTTGGTCAGGACGAGGTTGCCCAGGGACGGCAGGCCCCCGCCGCCGATGACGAGCTCGAAGTCGCGGGCGAGGGCCGCCGACTTCTGCCGCCACCGGAAGCGGCGGGGCGCCTCCTGCAGGATCGCCACGTCGGGCGCGATCTCCCGCACGACCTGCGCGAGGGCCCGGCGGTCGTCGCGCAGGCTGTGCAGGTTGTACGACAGGACCCTCAGTTTGCTCATTCCGCCGCCTGCGCTGCGCTCCGGCGTCGGCCTGAGCCCATCCGCACACATGATGAGCGGCCCGGGCCGCTGCGCCGGCCGCTCATACGCGCGCCAGGTCGGCGGCTCCGACCACTCCCGCGAGGTTGCCCATGAGGGCGGGGCGGACCTCGGCGACGGGGAGCCGGCCGCGCTGGGCGAGCTGGTCCTCGTAGCTGGCCCTGGCCGGCTTCATCAGCAGGTCGCCGGCGTCGATGACGCCGCCGCCGAGGACGATGACCTGCGGGTCGAGGATCTGCACGATGTCGGCGAGGGCGACGCCGAGCCAGCGGCCGATCTGCTCGAAGGCGCCGGTCGCGACCGTGTCGCCGAGGCGGGCGGCCTGGGTCACGGCGTGCCCCCGGATGGCGTCGGGGTCGCCGCCGACGAGGCCGAGGAGCTGCTCGGCGAGCTCGGGCTTCTCCCGCGCGTCGGCCTTGGCGAAGCGGACGAGGGCGTTGCCGCTGGCGTACTGCTCCAGGCAGCCGAACCGGCCGCAGCCGCACGGGTGGCCGCCGGGGACCATCGTCATGTGGCCGAGCTCGGCGGCGATGCCGTTGGTGCCGCGGATGAGGTTGCCGTTGATGACGATGCCGCCGCCGATGCCGGTGCCGACGGTGAAGAGCACCATCGAGTCGCTGGCGTCGCGGCCGGCGCCGAACTGGAACTCGGCCCAGGTGGCGGCGTTGCCGTCGTTCTCCACGACGATGGGCAGGCCGACGGCGGCGGTGATCTTCTCGCGCAGCGGCTCGTTGCGCCAGGCGAGGTTGGGGGCGAACTGCACGATCGAGCGGGTCGCGTCGATCCAGCCGGCCGCGCCGATGCCGACGGCGTCGACGGGGTGGCCGGCGGCCAGCTCCTTGATCACGTCGATGATCCGGTCGGCCGTCTGCGACGGGTCCTGGGCCGGCGTGTCGCGCCGGGTCTGCGCGAGGACGTCACCCGCGGAGTCGACGACCCCGCCGAGCACCTTGGTTCCGCCGATGTCGACTCCGATGGTCAATCCCACCGCGTCTGTCTCCTCTCGCACAGGCGCTATGCCTCGGGATCAATCTTGGGTTTGACGGCCTTCTTGGCCATCGGTTTCGGCGACTTCGGTGTCTCCGTGGTGGCGTTCTGCCAAACGTCTTCTGGTTCCTGTGGTGGTTCCGGTGTACGGGTCCCGAACGCCCTGAGCACGCCCGCGAGCCCGACGGCCAGGTCGCCGACGCCCGTGGCGAGCCGCTCGGCGAACTCGGGGTCGGGGTCGCGGGCCGCGGCGATCGCCTTGCAGACCGGGCAGACGCAGCACTCGGCGGAGCCGGTGGCGAAGCCCGCGGTGCTGTTCGCGGCGACGGACAGGGCGGCGAGCGCGGTCGCCACCAGGCGTTCGGCCTCCTCGCGCGGGTCCCGGGTCACGCCGGCCCCTCCACGCGGCGCTTGAGCTCCTTCAACGCCGTGTCCATGATCATCTTCTCGGCCTTGCGCTTGAACATGCCGAGCATGCCGATCGCCAGCTCCACGGCGAGGGAATAGGTCACCGTGGAGGTGCCGTCGCCGTTGGCGGTAATGTCGTACGAGCCGTCCTGCTGCTTCTGCATCTTCGACGGCGCGACCAGGCTCCACTCGATCCGGGTCAGGTCCTCGGCGTATTCGTACTGCAACGTGTATTCGTCCGAGACCGGGCCGGAGTCCAGCACGAAGCTGACCTGACTGGCGTAGCCGTCCTCGTATTCCTCGACCACCTCGACCGACTTCACCGCGGCGACCCACTCGGGGTATCGGGCGAAGTCGGCGATGACCTCGGCGATGCGCTCCGGGGGCGCGTCAATGACGATCGACTGCGTCGAAGTGTCGGCCATGCGTGGCAGGCTACCTCTGCGGTGCGCCTGACGATCCGTCGGCAGGGTAGGTTCCCGAATACGGGTTGAAAGTAAGGAGTCGTACGTGCGCGAGTTCACCGTGCCGCCAGCGGTCACCGTCGGCGATCACGCCACGCTGACCGACCCCGTGTGGGACAACGCGGCCGAGGCACCCGGCGCCGTGCAGTTCCAGCGCTTCGTCTCCGGCGGCTGGCAGGACGTGACCTGCGGCCAGTTCCACGACCAGGTCCTCACGCTCGCCCGGGGGCTTCTGGCCGCGGGCGTCGAGCCCGGCGAGCGGGTCGCGCTGATGAGCAAGACGCGCTACGAGTGGACGCTGATCGACTACGCGATCTGGTCCGTCGGCGCGGTCACCGTGCCGATCTACGAGACCTCCAGCGACGAGCAGGTGGCCTGGATCCTCGAGGACTCCGGCGCGGTCGCGATCTTCGTGGAGACCGACGCGCACCGCGACGCGGTCGCCGCGATCCGGCCCTCCTCGGTCGAGCACGTCTGGCAGATCGACGGCACTCCCGGATGCGTCGACGTGCTGGCGGCCGACGGCGCCGCGGTCCCCCGCGAGGACGTCGAGGCCAGGCGCACCGCCACGAAGGCCGACGACCTCGCCACGATCATCTACACCAGCGGCACGACCGGGCGGCCCAAAGGCTGCATGATCACGCACCGCAACATGCTGTCCGACATCGTCAACGCGATCCCCGAGCTGCAGTCGCTGTTCCACCAGGGCGCCCGCACGCTGCTGTTCCTGCCCCTCGCGCACTCGTTCGCCCGGCTGATCCAGATCGGTGTCGTGCAGGCCCGCGCCACGATGGGGCACACCGCCGACACGAAGAACCTCGCGGCGACCCTGCAGAGCTTCAAGCCGACGTTCGTGCTGTCGGTGCCGCGCGTGTTCGAGAAGGTCTACAACACCGCGAAGCAGCGCGCCCACGCCGACGGCAAGGGCGCCATCTTCGACCGCTCGGAGCGGGTGGCGATCGCCTGGTCGCAGGCCGACGGCAGGCCCGGCCCGCTGCTGAAGGCGCAGCACGCGTTGTTCGACCGCCTGGTGTACGGCAAGCTGCGGGCCGCGCTCGGCGGGCAGTGCTCGCGGGCGATCTCCGGCGGGGCGCCCCTCGGCGAGCGGCTCGCGCACTTCTACCGCGGCATCGGCGTGACCATCTTCGAGGGCTACGGGCTGACCGAGACGTCGCCGGCCACGAATGCCAACCGGGACACCGGCGCGCGCATGGGCACCGTCGGGCGGCCGCTGCCCGGCGTCACGATCCGCATCGACGACGACGGCGAGATCCTCGTCCAGGGCGACATCGTCTTCCAGGGGTACTGGAACAACCCCGCCGCCACCGCGGAGGCGATCGACGGCGACGGCTGGTTCCACACCGGCGACATCGGCGAGCTCGACGACGACGGGTATCTGCGGATCACCGGCCGCAAGAAGGAGCTCATCGTCACCGCCGGCGGCAAGAACGTCGCCCCGGCCGTGCTCGAGGACCGGGTCCGCGCGCACCCCCTGGTCAGCCAGTGCATGGTCGTCGGGGACCGGCAGCCGTTCATCGCCGCGCTGGTCACCGTCGACCCCGACGCGCTGCCGGCCTGGGCCCGCTCCCACGGCAAGCCCGACGACTTCCCGTTCGTCGACGACCCCGAGCTGCGCGCCGAGATCCAGACCGCGATCGACGAGGCCAACACCGCCGTGTCGAAGGCCGAAGGGATCAAGGTGTTCCGGATCCTGCCGCAGGACTTCACCGAAGCGACCGGAACGCTCACTCCGTCGTTGAAGGTGAAACGGAACGTCGTCCTGAAGGAGTACGCCGCAGACATCGCCGCCATCTACGAGCGCTGATGCTGTCACCCACGGTAGGGAGGACCATTCGTTGACCGAGCTGACGGTGCTGGGCGACCGCCCCAGAAGCGCCGTGATCACGGTTCGTGTCCTGATGCTCGCGCTCGTCGCGGCGCTCCTGCTCATCGACGGGGCGCGCGCGCCGGAGCTGCTGTGGCTCGTGCTGCTGCTGCTCGCCGTCGCGATCGCCACGGTCGCGCCGCCCGGGCACCGGGTCGCGCAGCTCGGCCGCGCCGCCGAGGTGCTCATCGTCGCGCTCGCCGCGTCGACCGCCGACACCGTCTTCCTCGTCTACCTGCCGGTGCCCGTCATCGGCGCGGCGCTCGCCTCCGGGCTGGTCGTCGCCACCGCCCACCTGGCGGCCGCGGCGGTCGTCCTGGCCGCCGGCGGGGCCATCGACGGGGTGCTCGGCGACCGCCCGTACCTGAGCAGCTGCCTGCAGTGGCTGGTCTTCGCCGGGATCGGCGCCTACCAGGCCGGGATCCTGCAGCGGGCCTTCCTCGCCCGGCGCACCGACGAGACGCCGCAGCCCTACGTGGAGGCGACCCGGCTGCTCACCCAGCTGCGCAGCGTCGCCCGGCAGCTGCCCGGCGCCACCCTCGACCCCGGCGGCCTCGCCGAGCACCTCCTCGACGAGGTCCGGGCGATGGTCCCGTCCTCGCGCGGCGCGGTGCTGTCCGGCAGCGGCGGCGGCCGCCTCGTCGTGCTCGCCCAGGCCGGCGTGGAGCGCCTCGACTGGGAGACCGCCCTGGACACCGAGAGCTCCGTCGCCGACGCGTGGGCGACGCAGCAGCCGGTCGTGTCGGGCCGCTCGCAGGCCCGCTCGGTCGCGCCGAGCCGGGACATCTCCTCGATGGTCGTGCCGCTCGTCGCCGGCGTCCGGACCGTCGGGCTCATCATCCTGGAGAGTGACAGCGCCGGCGCGTACCCGCCGGCCGTCCTCGCCCGGGTCACCGGCCTCACCGGCGCGGCCGCGCTGCGCCTGGAGGCCGCGCTGCTCTTCGACGAGGTCCGCTCCCTCGCCACCACCGAGGAGCGCCAGCGGCTCGCCCGTGAGATCCACGACGGCGTCGCCCAGGAGCTCGTCATGGTCGGCTACGGCATCGACAACGCGGTCGCCGCGCTGCCCGACGCCACCGCCGCCGAGGAGGAGCTGCGCATCCTGCGCGCCGAGGTCACCCGGGTCATCACGGAGCTGCGGCTGTCGCTGTTCGAGCTGCGCAGCGAGGTCGACCGGTACGGCGGGCTCACCGCCGCGATCGCCGACTACGCGCGCACCGTCGGCGCCTCGGCCGGGCTGCGCGTGCACCTCTCGCTCGACGAAACCACCGCCCGACTGCCCGCCGCGGTCGAGGCAGAACTGCTGCGCATTGCCCAGGAAGCCATCACGAACGCGCGGAAACACGCCGGCGCGGAGAATCTTTGGGTAACGTGCGCGGTCGATCCACCGTTCGCACAGGTAGAAATCTCCGACGATGGAAGCGGCATCGGTGAGAACCGCCCTGACGGACGCTATGGTCTTGCGATCATGGCCGAGAGAGCGGAACGTATCCGAGGCCGGTTGGAGATCACACCGCGCGTGCCGAATGGGACAACAGTGGCGGTTGTGCTCGGAACCGCACCGCGTGCGCGGTAGCGTGAAGGCACCAGAGGGAGAGAGCACCGGGAATGTCGACTACCGCGACGCCGACGACGCGCACCAAAGTTCTGCTCGTCGACGACCACGATCTCATCCGCAGAGGACTGCGGCACGCCTTCGAGCGTGACCGTCAGTTCGAGGTGGTGGGTGAGGCCGCGACGGCCGCCGAGGCGATCCGCCAGGCCGGCGCCCTGCAGCCCGACGTGGTCATCATGGACCTGCGCCTCCCCGACGGCAGCGGCCTCGAGGCGACCAGGGCCCTGCGCAAGACCAGCAACACCATGGGCATCGTGGTCCTGACCATGTATGCCGGGGACGACCAGCTCTTCGGCGCCCTCGAAGCCGGCGCGTCGGCGTTCGTGCCGAAGACCGCGCCCGCCGACGAGGTCGTCGCCGCAGCCCGTCACGCCGCGTCGGCGCCCTCCGCGTTCACCGCGGCGGACCTCGCCGAGGCGATGAAGCGGCGCCTCGCCCCCAGCGGCCCGCAGCTGTCCCCCCGCGAGGGCCAGGTGCTGCGCCTGCTCGCCGACGGCATGAGCGTCGCGGGCATCGCCAAGCAATTGTTCGTCTCCGAGTCCACCGCGAAGACGCACATCTCGAAGCTGTATGAGAAGCTCGGCGCCGCGAACCGCGCCCAGGCCCTCATGACCGCGCTGCGTCTCGGCCTCCTCGAAGCCCCGGACGCCCCGAAGTTCTGACCCGTTCCTCCGGTTCCCCGACTTTTCGATAGGCGCTGGCCGATCTGCCCCCAACCCCCAGAACGGCCAGCCTGTCGTTTCCCCGGGCACGCATGACCTCCCGTGCGGCATTGACCCTGGTCGCGGCGACAGGACCGCAGTGAATGTCTTCCTGGTGCCGCTTTCTCGTTTCCCCGCCCCGTCTCCCCACGGAATGCGGGGTGCTCTTCCCGGCGGGCGACCGTCCGTCGCACGCCGTCAGCACGAGACCCGGCACGCCCGGCCAACCCCGGATACCGGGCGCCTGACCGGGCGCCGGGGCCGGATATCGGCTGGTCAGGCAATGCGGTCCGGAATGGCGAGCAGGCCGCCGAGGTCTCCCGGCACCAGACGCCGTTCCCCAGCGACCAGTCCGTCCCACGCCCGGCGGCACGAGACCACGCGGACACGACCGACCGGCTGCCGGACGCGTGACCGGACACCCGGGTGAGCGGCCGGTCAGGCGATGCGGTCCGGGAACGGCGAGCAAGACGCAGAGGCGGGCCGCCGAGCCTCCCAGCAGCAGACGAAACACGGGGCGCTCTTCCCCGGGCAAGCAACCCGTCCGTCGCACGCCCAGCAGCACAAGACCCCGCGGACACGACCAACCGGGCGACGGGCTTATGACCGGGCGCCGGCTGGTCAGCCGAGCGCCGGCTGGTCAGGCGATGCGGTCCGGGAACGGTGAGCGGGGCGAAGGGGCGGTCCGCCGAATTCTCCCGACGCCAGACCGAATGCGGGGCGCTCTTGTCCGCACGCGACCGTCCGTCGCAAGCCCGGCACGAGACCACGCGGACACAACCGGGCCGGGTGCCGGGCGGGCGGTCAGGTGGTGCGGTCCGGGGGTGTGGTGAGCAGGGCGCGGAGGCGGTCCGCCTGGGTTTCCCAGCGCCAGTCCGACTCGACCCAGGCACGGCCAGCGGCACCCATCCTCGCGGCGAGGGCGGGGTCCAGCAGGAGGGTCGTGATGCGGTCGGCGACGGCGGCCACGTCGCGGCCCGGGACGACGAACCCGGTCTCCCCCTCACGGACGGCGTCGGGTGCGCCGCCGGAGTCGCCGGCGACGACGGGGAGCCCGGTGGCGGAGGCTTCGAGGTACACGATGCCGAGGCCCTCGACGTCGAGGCCGCGGCGCCGGGTCCTGCAGGGCATGGCGAAGACGTCGCCGGCGGCGTAGTGGGCGGGCAGCTCGGCCCACGAGACGGAGCCGGTGAAGACAACGTCGCGCTCGACGTCGTGCTCTCGGGCGAGGCGCTCCAGCGTGGCCCGGTGCGGACCGCCGCTGACCATCAGCAGGGCGGCACCGGGCACGGCGCGGCGGATCCGCGGCAGCGCCCGGATCAGCACGTCCTGGCCCTTGCGAGGCACGAGACGCGACACGCACACGATCACGGGGCGGTCGGTGAGCTGGTGACGGGCCCGGACCAGCTGCCGGTCGACCGACGGTGAGTACGCGTCGACGTCGACGCCGGGTGCCAGCCGCTGCAGCGACGTGAGCCCGTCGAGGGCCTTGGCGAGCCGGGTGCGGGTGTATTCGCCGAGGTACGTGACGACGTCGGCGCCTCGCCCGATGCGCCGCAGCAGCGTCCGGGCACCCGGCAGCGCCGCCCATCCGACCTCGTGGCCGTGGGTGAGCGCGACGACCCGCTCGACACCGGCCCGGCGCCGCAGCCCGTCGGCGAGCAGCCCGAGCGGCGCGGCCGCACCGAACCAGACGCTGTCGCAGCCGTGCGCCCGGGCGATCTCGGCCGCGCGCCGTGCCACGCCGGGCGTGGGCAGGAGCATGCCGGTCGACTCCCGCACGACCTCGAACGGCTGCTCGGCGTCGAACTTGTCCGCGTCCCGGAACGTCGAGCAGTACACGACCACGGAGCCCGCGGGCTGCCGCACCGCGAGGTTGTGCACGAACTGCTGGATCCCACCCGGCCTGGGCGGGAAGTCGTTGGTGACGAGCAGTGTGGTCATCGCCGCCCCGCCCGGCTGCTCCGTGCCCCGGCCCCCGCCACGGCGCCGGGTCCACGGCCTGCGGCGCCGCCGCGGCACCGCTGCCCGCCGCCCTTCCCGGTGTGGGTCGAGCAGGGTCGGGCAAGGTCGATCGTGTCAGCCGGGCACCGGCGCTCCGGGCCTGGCGTGAGAGCACCAGCGGCGGTCGGCGCCGTTCCCGCAACCCGGACAGCCGCTCCGCAGCGAACTCCCCCGCGACCCGGAGCACCGCCCCCGGCGCCCGGACGCACCACACAGTCGCCCACGAACCGCTGCGCACCAGGCATCGCCGGCCACGCGCGTTCACCGGTCGCGGCCGCTGTGCGTCGAACCGCTCCATGGCACGAAGCATCGGCGCGGGAACCGCCCCGCGCCCCCAGACGCACCACGCGGACGCCCACGAACCGCTGCGCACGAGGCATCGCCGGCCAGATGTCTCCACCGGTCGCTGTACGTCGAACCGCACCATGGCACGGAGCGACGGCGCGGGGACCGCCCCGCGCGCCCAGACGCACCACGCGGTCGCCGCCGAACCAGTGGGCGCCGGACGTCGCCGACGGCGTGCCACCGCCGGTCGCACCCCGAACAGCCACCCGGCGGCGCACGGCTGCGCGACCCGAAACGGCAGCACGACCCGAAACGGCACGACCCGAGATAGCAGCACGACCCGGAACAGCAGCACGGCCCGAAACGGCAGCACGGCCCGAAACGGCAGCACGGCCCGAAACGGCAGCACGACCCGAAACAGCAGCACGACCCGAAACAGCAGCACGACCCGAAACGGCAGCACGACCCGAAACAGCAGCGCAACCCGAAACAGCAGCGCGGCCCGAAACAGCAGCGCAACCCGAAACAGCGGCGCGGGGCGGCAGGGTGAGGGTGGTCATCGCTCGCCCCTCGCCCAGGCGCGGGCCTCGGCCATGCGCTCGACGGCGGTCGGGTGGGAGCCGAACAGGAACTGCTCGACCGGGTTGGGGTCCGGGTCGCCGAGGTTGACCAGGGAGAGCCTGCCCTGCATGGCCTCGAAGCCGGCCGGGTCGCCGGTGAGCTCCAGGGCGTGCCGGTCGGCGCGGGCCTCGACGCGGCGGGACACGAACGCCTGCACCGGGCCGGCGAACAGGCCCGCCACGGTGGCGACGGCGAGCAGCAGGGCGACCGCGCGGGGCTCGCCGATCGTGTCGACGCCGGCGCGGCGCAGCAGCGCGCCCCACGAGCCGAGCAGATAGAGCGCGCAGACGGCGGCGGCCGCGCCGAAGGCGCCGAGCAGCGTGCCGGTGAACACGTCGCCGTCCTTGGCGTGGCCGAGCTCGTGCGCGACGACCGACTCGACCTCCTCCGGGGGTGCCTTCTCCAGCAGGGTGTCGTAGACGACGATGCGGCGGGTCGGGCCGAGGCCCGAGACATACGCGTTGACCGCGCGGGTGCGGCGGGACGCGTCGGCGACGAGCACGTCGCGGACGGGGACGCCGTCGCGCTCGGCCATCGCCATGAGCCGGGTCCGCTGCTCGCCCTCGGGCATCGGGGTGAACTTGTTGAACACGGGCTCGACCAGGACCGGGAAGATGAACGACAGCAGCACCGTGAGCAGCGCCGCCCCGGCCGCCGCCCACACCCACCACCAGCGGGGCGCGAAGTGGGTGACGGTGAAGAAGCCGACGAGCACGACGGCGCCGATCACCGCGCCGACGGCATAGCCCTTGAGCATGTCGACGGTCCAGGCGGACCAGTCCTGCGTGGAGAGCCCATAGCGTCTGAGGATGGACTGGCGCCAGGCGGCGACGGGCAGCGTCACGACCTCGCCGGCGAAGACCACGGCGAGGCCGCCGAGCAGCGCGCGGGCGAGCCAGTGGCCGCCGAACGGCCGGGACACCTGCTCGACGATCCACGCGCCGGCCGGGGTCAGGCCGAGCAGGAGCGCGACGAGCAGGCCGAGCGCGAGGGACAGATAGGTGCCGGGGCGCAGCGCCGAGTGGAACGCCCTGCCCTTGGCCACGGCGTCGGCTGACAGCGTGTCGAGCGCGGCGAGCTGGTCGGCGCGCGGTGCCGGAGGCGCGGACCACGGCACCCGCAGCGCCGCGACCACCGCGACCGCGACGAGCAGTGCCGCGAGGGTGATCGCCGCCCATGCGCGAGGGGTCACGCCGCACCTCCTGGTCGGAAACTCCGCAAGCTTATGCGGCGCGGTGCCGCCTCGACCGGCGTGGTGCCGGGGCCTCGACGTGGGTGGGGTCGAGCACGGTGACGTCGAACCCCGCCCGCTCGAACACCTCGATCGCCCGGACCTCGGCCGCGCCGAGCTGGTGCACGGCTGGTGGGGCGTCGAGCAGCAGGGTCACCACGCAGCCGCCGCAGGCGTTGCCTCGCACTGAACAGGTCTCGCAGTCGACGAGCATCGCTCCTCCTCCGTTGACCGTCTGTAGCTCCACGGTAAGCGGGGGGTATGACAAAAACGCGTTTCCGCAGGTCAGGAGCGTGAAAGGCGGCGAAGCAGGGTGTCGTTGCCCAGTGGGTACGCGCCGTGGCGCCGCACACCGTCGATGACCTCCTTGTCGGAGGAGATCACCACGACCGGCCGGCCGGCGGGCTCGGCCCTGACCAGGCGGCGGATCAGCTCGTCGGCGGTCTCGCCCTTCTTGGAGAAGAGGACCCGGACGCCGCGGGGCGCCGGCGGCAGCCCGACGACCCGCTCGGCGCCGTCGAACACGACGGTCACCTCGGCCCTGGTCTGCGCGACGAGCCCGCCGACCCCGGCGACGAGGCGGTTGCGCTGCTGCTCCAGGGAGAGCTCGCCGTAGCCCTTCTTGGTGACGTTGTACCCGTCGACGATCATGTGCGCCTTCGGCAGGCTCAGCAGCTGGTCGAGGCGGGCGGGGTCGTCGGCGTCCAGGGCGCGGGCCGCGGCGGCGCCGGGCGCGTTGTCCGGGCGGTCGGCGTCGTGGTCGGCGACGAAGTCCGCCGGCAGCCGCTCGGTGGGGTCGAGGGCCAGCTCACGGCGCAGCCCGACGGCGGCCTGCCCGATCGTCTCCAGCAGTAGCCACAGCCGGGCGTCGTCGACGGCGCGGGCGTCCTTCGCGCTCTGCCGCTGGGCACCCGCCGCGGTCTCCGCCTCGGCGAGCCTGGCGCGCATCCGGCGCAGCTCGGCGTCGTGGTCGGCGGTCGCCCGGGTGGCCCGGCCCTTCTCGCTGGCCAGCATGTCGGTCGCCTTGCGCTCCTTGGCCTGGCTCTCGCGCAGCGCCTTGCCCAGGGAGCGGACCTCCTCGCGCAGGCCGGCGGTCTCGTCGCGGAGCCTTGCCAGCTCGTCGCGGAGCTTGTCGGCCTCCACGCGGGCGACGGCGCGGTCGTGCTCGGCGCGGGCGAGGCGCTGCTCGACGTCGCGGACGCGCTCGGACGCGGCGGCACCCTGCGCTTCGGCGCGGACCGTGTCGGTGGCGTGCTCGACCAGGTCACGCCAGCCGTCGGGGCGGGCGAGATAGGCCAGCGCGGCGACCTCGACCGGGTCGGCGGCCGGCGGCGCGACCCCTTCCAGGATCGCGGCGCCCAGGTCACCGGCCTCGTTGACGACCCTGGTCGCGAGGCGCTGGCGCAGCAACGGGTCGCCGGACAGCTGCATCGCGATGACGGGACCGCCGAGGCGGGCGCGCCGGTTCGGCGCGAACTTCGCGACCCGCCGCAGCGGCATCGGCAGCTCGTCGAGGGGCAGGCCGGTCATGGCGCCGGCGGCCAGCGAGATGACCCGCTGGCGGATGGCCTCGGGCAGCACCGGCTCGATCCCGCCGTCGGCGTCCGGCAGGTCGAGCTCCTCCGGCGCAGACGTCACCGCGGCCTCGTCGTCGAGGTCGTCCGGAGCGTCGTGCGCGGGCATCAGTCCAGTGTCGCATTGTCGACCAGATTCGCCCCGGATGACCTCCAGGAGCGCGGGCTTCCCTCGAAAGGCTAAAAGCTGACATATCATTATTTCACCCGATTGGGAATGCAGCGAGGAGGTACACATGCAACCGCCGGTGCCCGAGAACGAAGCGGAGCGGATCTCGACGCTGCAGGGCCTGGCGGTCCTGGACACACCACCCGAGACGGACTTCGACGACATCGTCCGGATCGCATCGGAGGTCTGCGGCGCGCCGATCTCCCTGGTCACCCTGGTCGACACCCAACGGCAGTGGTTCAAGGCCAAGACCGGCATCGAAGGGATGAGCGAGACGCCCCGCGAGGTGGCGTTCTGCGCCCACGCGATCATGGGCCGCGACCTGATGGTGGTGCCGGACGCCACCGCCGACGCGCGCTTCGCCGACAACCCGTTCGTCACGGGCGAGGACGGCATCCGCTTCTACGCCGGTGCGCCCCTGCTGACCAGCGAGGGCGCCGCCCTCGGCACGCTGTGCGTGGTCGACCACTCGCCGCACCGGCTCAACCTCGACCAGATGCGGGCCCTGCGCGCGCTCGCCAAGCAGGTCACGGAGCTGCTCGAGCTGCGCCGCCTGGTCGCCACCTCCGTCCTGGAGGGCAGGCCCGAGCAGCGGTCAGTGGATCTCACCTATCTCACGGAGGCACGGATCCGTGAGCTGCGGCCGATCGCGGACGCCCGCAACATCGCCATCACCCTCGGTGTGACCGATGCGGCGTCGGTACAGGCGGATCCAGGCAGACTGTCGCGGGCCCTCGACTACGTGGTCTTCTCGGCCCTGAAGGTCGCCCCGGCGGGCGGCAGGGTCGCGGTGCGGGTGATCAGCGCACCGGCGCCCACGGTGCAGATCAGCCACGCGGGCGGCTCGATCGCCCCGGAGTGGCAGGCCGACCTCGACGGCACGCGCGAGGCGGACGAGCTGGTCCCGCGGGCCGTGGCGGAGATCCTGCGGGACCACGAAGCGACCGTGGTCAGGACGAACGCGGCCGTCGGCTCGCCGGACGTCCGGTTCGAGCTGCGCTTCCCGCCGCACTGAGGCGATTTTTTGTCACACCCTGGTCGTAGTGTGCGCGCGTGGCCGACTACCACCAGGAAACGCTCGATGCCCTGTTCGACGACCCACGCGCGGCGACGCTGTTCAGCTCGACGTTCGTGGTCGTCGACCTGGAGACGACCGGCGGCGCGCCCGACGGCGGCGGCATCACCGAGATCGGCGCGGTCAAGGTCCGCGGCGGCGAGGTCCTGGGCGAGTTCGGCACGCTGGTCAATCCCGAGGAGCAGCTGCCGGCGTTCATCACCGTGCTGACCGGCATCACCGAGGCGATGCTCGTCGAGGCGCCGAAGCTCGACACGGTGCTGCCGGCGTTCCTCGAGTTCGCCGCGGGTGCCGTGCTGGTCGCGCACAACGCGCCCTATGACACCGGCTTCCTCAAGGCCGCCTGCGCCAAGCACGGCTATGCGTGGCCGAAGCCGATCGTGCTCGACACCGCCGCGATCGCCCGGCGGGCCCTGGTCGCCGACGAGGTGCCCAACAACAAGCTGTCCACGCTCGCCCGGCACTTCCACGCGAGCACCCAGCCGATCCACCGGGCGCTGGACGACGCCCGCGCCACCGTCGACGTCCTGCACGGGCTGATCGCCCGGCTGGGCAGCCACAAGGTGCACACCATCGGCGACACGATCGAGTTCGTCAAGGCGGTCAGCCCGGCCCAGCGGCGCAAGCGCCACCTCGCCGAGGGCCTGCCCGACGCGCCGGGCGTCTATGTGTTCCGCGGTCACAAGGACCGCCCGCTCTACATCGGCACCAGCTCGTCGATCGCCACCCGCGTCCGCAGCTATTTCACGGCCGCGGAGAAGCGCGCCCGCATCGACGAGATGATCAACGCGGCGCAGCGGGTCGAGGCGATTCTCTGCGCGCACTCCCTGGAAGCCGAGGTCAGAGAGCTGCGGCTGATCGCCGCGCACAAGCCTCCGTACAACCGCCGCTCCAAGTTCCCCGAGCGCGTCATCTGGCTCAAGCTCACCGGCGAGACCTATCCGCGGCTGTCCGTGGTGCGCGAGGTGCAGCCCGACGGCGCCGCCTATCTGGGCCCGTTCAGCTCGCGGCGCGGCGCCGAGCTCGCCGCCGCCGGCATCTATGACGCGCTGCCGATCCGCCAGTGCACCCACAAGCTGTCCCTGCGCACCAAGACCCCCGCGTGCGCGCTCGCCGAGCTCGGCCGCTGCCCGGCGCCGTGCGAGCACCGCATCTCCCCCGGCGACTACGAGACGGCGGCCGCCGAGCCGTTCCGCACCGCGACGACCGGTGATCCCGGCCCCGTCGTCCGCGGCCTCATGGCCCGCATCGAGGCCCTGTCCGCCGCGCAGCGCTTCGAGGACGCGGCCACGATCCGCACCCGGCTGATCACGTTCCTGCGCGCCGCGATCCGCATGCAGCGGCTCGCCTCCCTGACCAGCCTGCCCGAGCTGATCGCCGCCCGCCCGTCCGCGAAGGGTGGCTGGGAGCTCGCGGTGGTCCGGCACGGCCGGCTCGCCGCGGCGGGCGTGTCACCCCCCAGGGTGCATCCACAGCCGACGCTGGATGTGGTTCTCGCCACAGCTGAGACCGTCCAGCCGGGCCACGGGCCGACGCCACGGGCGACGCCCGAGGAGACCGAGCGCATCCTCGCCTGGCTCGAGCGACCGGAGACGCGGCTGGTCAAGGCCGATATGGGCTGGTCCTCCCCGGCGTCCGGCGCCGGGCGATGGCGCCCGTTCCTCACCCGCGCGGAGGCCGCCGCGTCGGTCCGGATCGACTTGGAAGGCTAAGCACATCGGACGATCGCACATACTCAAATGACCGATCGGATGCCACGAGGGAAACTAGGCTGGAACCTACCCAAACCCAGGCCCGCCCGGCCCGTCGGTGAGGAGGTGCCGCATGGAGCCCGGTCTGCATCAGTCCGGCGCGCCCCTGGATGCTGGCCCCTCCACGGTCACCGGCGCTGAAGGTGCCAACTCCGGGTCCGCGTCCGCGCACAGCGAGTTCATGTTGGACCCACTGACGCCCGGGGGCAAGTCCACCGAACCGGCGGGTTTTGTGCACACGCTGCCGACGGGGTTCACGGTCGGCGGGGCGGCGCCGCAGACTCCCGGCACCACCGACGCGCACCAGCTGCGCGACGCGGTGGGCGAGGTCCTGCTCGGGCCGCGGGGACTGCCGACCGCCGCGATCAACGTGCCCGCGTCCCCGGCCCGGCGGCGCCAGCCCGCGCACCCGGCGGAGCGCCACGCGGACCGCAACACGAGGGACAGGGTGCAGCAGGACCGGCAGCGCGACCGGGCGTATGCGGACAGGTCCCCCACCGACCACGCCGACCCCGACCGCCACCCCGCGGACCGCTACGACGCGGGCAGCCACGACCCCGCCGGTCATGACACCGCCGGTCGCGACGCAGGCGGTCGTGACTCAGGCAGCCGCAACTCGGGCGGTCACGACTCAGCCGGCCGCGAGCCCGCCGGCCACGACCCAGGCAGTCGCAATTCGGGCGGTCACGACCCAGCCGGTCACGACCCAGACGATCGCGAGCCCGCCGGTCACGACTCGGGTGGGCACCGGTCGGGCCACCACAACCCGGTGCCGCACGACAGGACCCCGCACGAGCCCCCGCAAGGCAGAGCTCCGCAGGACGGGCCCCCACCGGAGAAGGCACCGCGCGACGGGTCGGGCGGTCGTGGCACGGAGCATGACGGCGCCTCGCACGACGGAGCTCCGCATGCTGGGGCGCCCCGGGACAGCACGTCACAGGACGAGTCCGGCAGGCATGGCACGGAGCATGACGGCGCCTCGCCCGACGGAGCTCCGCATGCTGGGGCGCCCCGGGACAGCACGTCACAGGACGAGTCCGGCGGGCAAGGCTCGGAGCATGGCGGCGTTGCCTCGCGGGAGAGGGATCAACGGGACCAGGACCGGCAGGGCGAGGAGCCGCGGGACGCGGGTTCGCTGGGTAAGAGCCCGCAGGACGGGGCCGCCCAGGACCTCCACGAGCGCGACGCGGAGCCCCCGGGCGGGGCCGGCCGGCGCGAGGTCGAGGGCGTGACCGCGGAGCCCGGCGCAGGGCATCGCGAGCACGGCAGGGGTGTGGTGGACGGCCGTGCACAGGTGGGTGTGGTCGGGGCGGAAGAGCGCTCGGTGGCGTGGGACGACACCTTGAGCGACGCGGCGCCCGGGCAGCGGGTGCCGGTGGAGGACGAGCGCCGCTCGGACGGCGGGCCGGTCGAGTCCGGGGGTGCGGCGGGTTCCGCCGGTGAAGGCGTGCCGGGGCAGCCCGGAGCATGGCGGGTGTCGCGGGACGAGCAGGAGACGGCCGCGTTGTGGGCGGCGCAAGGGCAGCGGGTGCCGCAGGGGCAGCGGACGTCCCAGGATCAGGGCGACGGCCGCAGGGACTGGCCGGCCAACGAGCGGCCGCCGGCGGCACGCCCCGCGGGTGAGCGGCCCAGGAACGAGCGGTCCGGCGGCGAGACCGCCACCGGAAAACCCGCGGACACGACCGCCGGAAGACCTGCGGACACGACCGCCACAGCCAGATCCGCGGACACGACCGCCACAGGCGTGGACACGACCGCCACAGGCAAGCTCGCGGACACGACCGCCGGCGAAGGGCCGGCGAAGGGCGCGGAACAGGGCGCCGGCACGACCGCCGAGAGCGACCCGGCGAAGGCCAAGGCCACGGACGCGGCCGCCGGCAAGGGACAGGCCAAGAGCGACGCGGACGGCGCGGCCGCGACGGCCGACGCGGGCAGGGCCAGGCGGGCGGCGGGGGTCGACGACCGGTTCGCGGCGCCCCGGGCCAGGTTGACGGCGCCGCCCACCGAGGACACGCCCGTGCCGCCGGTGCCGTCGTCGTACTCGGCGCTGGTCGGCGGGGCGGTGCCCGGGGATCCGACGTCGACGTACTCGGCGATCATCGGCTCGCGGCTGCGGGCGATGCTGCCGTGGCAGTCGACCGAGGACCCGATGGGCAACGTGCTGCGGTCGCACAGGACGATCCACCCGACGGGCGACGTGGCGTTGCTGCGGCGGGCGTACTCGACGGCCGAGCAGATGCACCGCGGGCAGATGCGCAAGAGCGGCGAGCCGTTCATCTCGCACCCCCTCGAGGTCACCGAGATCCTCGCCGACCTCGGGATGGACACGACGACCCTCGTGGCGTCGCTGCTGCACGACACGGTCGAGGACACGGACTACACGCTCGGCGCGCTCGAGCGGGACTTCGGCGGGGAGGTGGCGCTGCTCGTCGACGGGGTCACCAAGTTCGACAAGATGTTCTACGGCGCCGACGCCGAGGCCGAGACGATCCGGAAGATGATCGTCGCCGCCGGGCGGGACGTCCGGGTCCTCGTCATCAAGCTCGCCGACCGGCTGCACAACATGCGTACCCTCGACGCCCGGTCGATCAAGTCGCAGGTGCGGATCGCGACGGCGACGCGGGAGGTGCTGATCCCGCTGTGCGAGCGGCTCGGCATCCAGGCGCTGAAGCGGGAGCTCGAGGACTGGGTGCTGCGGGCGGTCAGCCCCGGCGGGTACGCGCTGATCGACGAGTTCGTGCGGCAGCGCACCGGCTGGGACGGCTACCTCGAGCGGGTCATCACCGCCGTCAACGCCGACCTGAAGAAGTTCGGCATCGACGCGCAGGTCTCGCCGCGGCCGCGGCACCTGTACTCGATCTGGAAGGACACCGTCGACGGCAACTACGAGGACCCGCACGACATGCCGCGGGTCGTCATCATCGTCGACGGGCCCGAGACCGACTGCTACGCCGCGCTCGGCGCGGTGCACGGCAAGTGGCGGCCGGTGCCGGGACGGTTCAAGGACTTCATCGCCACGCCGAAGGGCAACAACTACAAGTCGCTGCACACGACGGTGTCCGGGCCCGAGGGCCGCTCCCTCGAGGTGCTGATCCGCACCGAGGAGATGCACCAGGCCGCCGAGTACGGCATCGTCGCCAACTTCCGGTATCCGCACGCGGCGGCCAGGTTCGGCCCGGCGTCGAAGGCCGAGCAGCTCAACTGGCTGCGGCGGCTGCTGGACTGGGAGGCGGCGGCGTCCGACCCGTCGCAGTTCATCGCCTCGCTGCGGTGCGACCTCGCCGAGGACCAGATCCTGGTGCTCGCCGAGGCCGGCGGCCGGCCCGTGCTGCTGCCGCAGGACGCGACGCCGGTCGACCTCGCGTACATCCTCGGCGCGGACGTCGGCAACCGATGTATCGGCGCGAAGGTCAACGGGCGGCTGATCGCGGTGTCGTCGCCGCTCGCCGACGGTGACACGGTCGAGATCATCACGCGGACCGGGCAGCGCGACGAGTTCGACTTCGACGCCGACGCCCCGGCGCGGGGGCCGTCGTCGGAGTGGCTGGACTTCGTGAAGACGCCGCACGCCAGGCTGCACATCAGCCGGTGGTTCGAGGCGCACGAGGCACCCGCGATCACCGTCGCCAACAAGGTGCGCCTCGGGCGGCTCGCGATCGGGCTCGCGCTGCGCCGGCAGGGCCGCGGCCTGGCCAGCGACCTGCCGCTGGTGCGCCTGGCGACCAGGCTCGGATACCCGGACCTCGAAACGTTGCTCGTCGCTGTCGCCGACCACAGCCGGACGGCGGACGAGGTGGTCGAGGAGTTGATCGCCCTGGTCGACCACTCCCCCAGGTAGGCGGCTAGCCTTTCCGGGATGGCGGTAAAACAACAACTGCGCATGGTGGCGTACCGGACGTTCTACCGTCTCCCGGCCCGCTGGAAGCGCCGCATCGTGCGCACGTTCCAGCCGACGTACACCATCGGCGCCGTCATCCTCGTGCGCGACCCCGAGGCGAGCAGGATCCTGCTGCTGCGGCAGCCGCCCGGCGCGGGCTGGTCGCTGCCGGCGGGCCTGATGGACCGCGGCGAGCGGCCGGTGCAGACCGCGGCGCGTGAGCTCGCCGAGGAGACCGGGATCGTGCTGCCGCCGGAGCGCTTCCGCCCGGCGAACCCCAACGCCGTCGTGCACACCCGCGGGCAGTGGGTCGACATGGTGTTCGAGACCGAGGTCGAGCCGTCCGACGAGTTCACCATCGACGCCGCCGAGGTCATCGAGGCCGCCTGGCACCGGCTCGACACGCTGCCGCCGCTGACCGTGTCGACGTCGCAGCTGCTCGCGCACTACGGGATCGGCCCGTACAAGGACTACCCCGAGGTACTGACGAAATGACGGCGATCTGCGCGGTGATCCTCGCCGCCGGTGAGGGACGGCGGCTGCGGCCGCTGACGGAGCACCTGCCGAAGGCGCTGTGCCCGGTCGGCAACGTGGCGCTCCTCGACAGGGCCATGGCCAGGGTCGCGGCGCTCGGCATCGCCGGCCCGGCCGACCTGGCGGTCAACGCGTGCTACCTCGCCGGGCAGGTCGTCGCGCACGTGGGCGACCGCGCGCACCTGTCGGTCGAGCCGGGCGACCCGTTCGGCACCGCCGGCGGCGTCGCGCTGCTGAAGGACTGGATCGCCGGCCGCGGCGTCCTCGTCGGCAACGCGGACGCGTACCTGGCACCGGCCGGGGAGGTGGCGGGTTCCGACATCGCCGGGCTGCTGCGGGACTGGGACGGCACGACCGTGCGCATGCTCGGCGTGCCCGGGCCGCCGAAGGAGTTCGGCGAGCATCGCTTCGCCGGGTTCTCCCTGCTGCCGTGGGACCTCGTCAAGGGCCTGGAGGCGGTCCCGTCCGACCTGGTGCGGACCACGTGGCGGCCCGCGGAGCGGGAGGGGCGCCTCGAAGTGGTCGAGTACGACGGCACCTACCTCGACACCGGCACGCCGCGGGACTACCTGAAGGCCAACCTGCACGCCGTACACCAGCGGAACCTCATCGCCGGGGACGCCGTCGTGACGGGGGTCGTCGAGCAGGCGGTCGTCGGGAGCGGGGCCGTCGTCGCCGGGCGGGTCAGCCGGGCGGTGGTGTGGCCGGGCGCCGAGGTGCGCGAGGGCGAGACGCTGCGCGACGCGGTCCGGGTCGGGCGGGAGCTCACCGTCGCCGCCGACTAGCATGACGATGTCCACATGCTGGAAGGAGCACCGCAGGTGATCACCGCGATCGTCCTCATCGACTGCGCCACCGACTCGATCCCCGAGGTGGCCGAGAACATCGCCAACCTCCCCGGGGTCAGCGAGGTCTACTCCGTCGCCGGCAACGTCGACCTGATCGCGATGGTCCGGGTCCGGCAGTACGAGGAGATCGCCGACGTCATCGCCGGTGGCATCTCCAAGGTGCCCGGCGTCGTCGACACCGACACGCACATCGCGTTCCGCGCCTACTCGCAGCACGACCTCGAAGAGGCGTTCTCGATCGGCCTTCCCGACACGGACTAATTTCCGGGTTTTTTGCCGCGCCTCGCAGAAAGCCGTGCGTCCCTTCGGCGGCAGGACCGCAAGAAGCCCCTGTTTGTCCTGCTGACAGCGTCGGGAGTGCGGCAAATCGCATCGAACGTGCCGCGGTGACGCGGTAACCTCGACGCCCATGAGGATCGGCATCGTCGGAGCCACGGGCCAGGTGGGCAGCGTCATGCGCCACATCCTGGCCGAGCGTCAGTTCCCCGTCACCCAGTTGCGCCTGTTCGCGTCCGCCCGCTCCGCCGGCCGGCCGATCGACTGGCAGGACCAGCAGATCACGGTGGAGGACGCGGCGACCGCCGACTACTCCGGCCTGGACATCGTGCTGTTCTCCGCGGGCAAGGGCACGTCGAAGGAGCTCGCGCCGAAGGTGGCCGCCGCCGGTGCCGTCGTCGTCGACAACTCGTCCGCCTGGCGGATGGACCCCGAGGTGCCGCTCGTCGTCGCCGAGGTCAACCCGCACGCGATCGCGGACCGCCCGAAGGGCATCATCGCCAACCCCAACTGCACCACCATGGCCGCCATGCCGGTGCTGCGCCCGCTGCACGACGAGGCCGGTCTGGTCGCCCTCGTCGCCGCCACCTACCAGGCGGTGTCCGGCGCCGGGCTCAACGGGGTCGCCGAGCTCGACGAGCAGGTCCGCAAGGTCGCCGACGGCGCCGCCGCGCTCGCGTTCGACGGGTCCGCCGTCGAGTTCCCGGCACCGAAGCAGTTCGCCCGGCCGATCGCGTTCAACGTGCTGCCGCTCGCCGGTGCGATCGTCGACGACGGTTCGTTCGAGACCGACGAGGAGCAGAAGCTCCGCAACGAGAGCCGCAAGATCCTCGAGATCCCCGGCCTCAAGGTCTCCGGCACGTGTGTCCGGGTGCCCGTGTTCACCGGCCACTCGCTGCAGCTCAACGCCCGGTTCGAGCGGGCGATCTCCGTCGCGCGGGCGCTGGAGCTGCTGGTCACCGCGCCCGGCGTCGTCGTCACCGACGTGCCGACGCCGCTGCAGGCCGCCGGCGCCGACCCGAGCTTCGTCGGCCGGGTCCGCGCCGACGAGACCGTCGAGCACGGCCTGTCGCTCTTCGTCTCCAACGACAACCTGCGCAAGGGCGCGGCCCTCAACGCCGTCCAGATCGCCGAGCTCCTGGTCAAGTGAGGTGGGGGGGGGGGGGGGGGGGGGGGGGGGGGGGGGGGGGGGGGGGGGGGGGGGGGGGGGGGAGGGGAGGGGGGGGGGGGGGGGAGA